>VGYV01001143.1 GCA_016872855.1 Planctomycetota bacterium | reverse complement strand
CGACTTCCGCCTCTGGCGGACCGGCGGGCGGCTGTCGGGGCGCTGCTGGGTCTGCCGTTGGGCCGCGGCAAGGACCGCCCGCGCGCGGCGCGCCGCCCTGCCGCCTGCGTGCTGTGCCTGGCACCGCAGGGGGCACAGGTTCTATAGCCGCACCCGCGTGGGTGGAAAATGGCTCTGCGTCGTGGTAAGATATGCAGAGAACGATGCCTTCGTCGTCACTGCGTACCTTACGGACAGGCTCAAGTCTGGAGAAGTCATATGGCCGAGAAGGTGAAAGTGTGGTACGATGTCGAAGGGGACTACCTGGAAGTGCAGTTCCACGACGCTCCCGGCTACATGCGTGAGACGGCTCACGACGCGGTGATGGAACGGGTGGACGAGGAAGGGCACGTTCTGGGCTTCAGTATCCTGGGCGTCAGCCGGTTCCGCAAGGGCTCCCCCATCGAGGCCGAACTCGCTGTCGAACGGTAGGCGCTACTCTCGCGGGCGCGGCCAAGAGAGATTCCTCGACTTCGCTCCGCTCCGCTCGGAATGACAGAGGGGGAGGCGCAGCCGGGCGGCTGCCCTTCCGCAGGTATTGCAGGCCCTCGCTCCGCTCGGGCCAGGTTCTGCGGGAGGGGAACGGGGGCAGGCTTTCTCGTTGCGAAGCAGGAGCTTCGTACGTGTTTAGCGAGGTGGTATGGCCAAAAGGGAGTCAGAACTCGCGGCTGGGCCCCTTCTCCACAGGGGAAGCCTCTGGGAACAGGCGGCACGAGGCCAGGTCTCTCACCCGGTGGTACGCGATCTCGATTTCTCCCGAAACCCGGCGGCTCTCGCCAGAGGCCAGTTCCTCGGAGTCCGTCTCGAAGAGCCGCTCGGTGAGCCAGTGGGACTGGGCAAGGACAAAGCCATCTCTGTCGAGCAGCCTCACGCTCAGTTCGTAACGGACCGGTTTCTTGGACACATTGGCTATATGGCACCGCCACTGCACCGTGGCCCAGCGTTTGGGCACACCAGAGTCGGATGGGTCATTGGACACCTCGCCCAGGTCTATTATCTTGGCCGCGCAATCGGACACGCGCAGGGACTCGTTCGGCTCGGCAGTCGTCGGCAGAAGCCGCTTTGATGCCCTCCCGAAACCCGAGCACGACGAGAGTGATAAGCAGATGCCACAGGCCAGCAGAAGACCCACGTTCACACTGCGTCTGAACATGCTCATCTCCTCTCTCGCGAGAGCATCTCCCGAGGATAGCGTAGCCAAGACATGCCGGCTCCCATGAGGCGCACGCCGTCTTAGTATTGCGCCCCGCCGCGCGAAAGTCAAGCACCGCTAAGGCCGACACCGGACGAACACGGTGTTGGGTGATCGGTGTTCGGTTGTCGGGTGCGGGGGAAGAGGGGAAGGCGCTTAAGGACTCGGGATCGGCAAAGATTTGTCGATGTGATCACGCTGCGATGTTGAGCGCTCGAAAGAGCTGCTCCATGGCCCGTTGGATGGTTTCGTAATGGGCATCGATGACTC
>VGYV01001142.1 GCA_016872855.1 Planctomycetota bacterium | reverse complement strand
ACGAGCCCGGGCTCGGGCGACAACGGGTCGTTGAAGCGCACGATGGCGCGGTACGCGGCCACCCCGCCAAAGGCCAAGAGGGCCACGAGCGCAGCCCCGATTGCGGCGGCGACCAGACGCATGACAGTCTTCGACACTCGATGACCCTGATGCGGCCTATGGCCACAACCAAAGGGGAAGACTGGATGGGTGGATGAATGGATGATTGCCTGACACCCATCCATTCATCCATTCATCCCCGCCAATGTGCGCGGAAGCCGCGCGTCAGTCACAACCAAAGTGTCTAGCGCCGCGCGAGTCTCCAGACGGTGGAATACCCGTCGTCGTAGACGGCCTGGGCCTCGCCCGAGGCGGCAAGGACCCGCTGCTGCGGGGGCCACTCAGTGCTATCGTACTTCGTGACTAGCACGTAGTCAATCGCCGCGGCACGCAAGTTGACCACCAGGGCGTCGAGCCTTGGCTCGGGCGGCTCCCACCAGCGGCACTCCTCGGGGCGTTCCCGCCAGCGCACGTGGAGCGGGGGCCGCAGCCGGCCCTCCTCCGTGACAGCGCAGGGCACGAGGGAGAAGGTGGGGCCAAACAGCGGGTAGTAGCGGTAGGCTGCCGGCCCGAACCAGGCGATGCGCGAGCCGCTCGGCAGCTTCCTCACCGCCTGCCAGGCCGGGCCGATGGGCTGCTCCACGCCCCCGGCCGTGGCCCAGAGAGCGTCGTTCCCCGGCTTGCGGCCCGCAGCCCAGAACGCCACGAACGCAAGGAACGCGAGCGCCAGCACCCCACGGAGCAGGCCGTAGATGCGCACCTGCTCCGCCGCCAGCAGGCAGCCGGCGGCCGCGGCGGCGGCGAAGAGCGCCCCGGCCGCGCCCGGCCACGCGCACATGGCCGCGAACAGGCCGAGGGAGAACCAGAACGCCCGCCGCCCAAGGCTGCCGGAAACGAGGGGCGAGAACAGGACAAGCCCAATGGCGAACGGGGCCAGGAGAAAGCGCAGCGCGATGCGCAACTCGCCCACGGGATTGTTGTTGGTCCCCGAGAAGGGCGTCAGGGGGTAGAGCACCAGCAGCAGCACGCCGACTGCGAGCAGAAGGCGGCGCAAGGCGGCCGCGGAGTCCTCGGGCGCGCCCCGCCGCAGGAGCCGCCAGATGCCGCCGGCGTAGCCCGCGGCGGCGAGCACGAAGAGCCCCGTCGGCCAGTCCACGTGCGCCTTGGCAAGGAAGAGCCACTGCTTCACATCGGTCGGCGCCTTGAGAATCCACGAGATGAGCCGCGTGCGCCACTGCTCGTCCGCCCCAAATGGCCCGGCGAGCGGCCCAGCCGCCGCGGGGAATAGCGGGTTCCCCGTCAGCGCCACGTTCCGCACGTACCAGTAGCCCCCCGTAGCGAGCGCCGCCAGTGCGAACACGCCGGCACTGGCCAGCCGCATGTTCCGCGATGGTGTCACATCTTCATTTGGCACATGGCCGCCATGTGCCAAATGAAGATGTGACACCCGGGCGAAGGCGAGCCACA
>VGYV01001141.1 GCA_016872855.1 Planctomycetota bacterium | reverse complement strand
GGGCGGGGTCCGAAGAGCGATCGAGGTGGGTGGGCGGGAGTGCTGGACCCTCTTCCACACCGGGTCCCGCAACACCTACCTCGTGCCCGAGGTCGCCAAGCTCCTCGCCACTTCCAGGACCCAGCGCTCATTTCGCGCCGTGATCGGGGGCGTCGCCAGAGAGGCCAAGGCCGGGGCGCTCCTGTGCGCTGAGGTGGAGGGCCACCACATCGCCACTCACGCCTTCGTCGTTGACGAGCTCGGCGCCGACGAAGCGGGCAAACCCATCGAAATCCTCTTCGGCGCGATTGCCATGCGCCAGTGGGGCATTCGCCCTGTGCCCGACGAAGGCCGCCTCGACCTTACCCACTACCCCAAGGAATTCGTCGAGTTCTGACCTCTCCCCTGGGGCGCGGTCATTCCATCGCCTTCAAGCTCGGCTTCCAGCCCATCCCCTTCGACAAGATCGGCCCCTACGCAGGTCCCCTCCGTACCTCCTGTGGACCATCGTCGAGGCGGAAGGCGCCTGCGAGAAGGCCCTCGTCAACGAACAGTGAGCCGCAGGCACAAGCGCCGGCCCACACGCGCTGGAACACCTAAGGCCAGCGCTGTATACTGATAGATGGCCGGAAGGGAGAAGGTGTTCGCTTAGCAGGCCCAACGTCGAGGGTTTCCGCATGTCCACGGCCACCGCCGACCGCCACGAGCTCGTCCGACGCGGACAGGCCTACTATGACCAACATCTGCGGGCGAAGCTCGAGCCCGAACACAAAGGCAAGTTCCTCGCCCTCCAGCCGGACTCGGGCGAGTACGAGATGGACGCGGACGAGATGGCGGCGATCGACCGCGCCCGCGCCCGATGCCCAGGCCGCTTCTTCTACATCCTTCGCATCGGCTACCGGGCCGCGCATCGAATCCGCGCACGCATGCGCAGGGGATACACCCTATCCCGTCACAGCAAGTTGTAGGTAACGTCAGAGAAGGGACAAGGGAATGGGGACAAAGGAATACGAACGAGGCCGGATGCGGCCACCCTGACCCCTTGCCCATAGTCCCCTCGCCCAGATTCCTGTCTTCTTCCGATTCCCCGTCCCCATTCCCTTGTCGCTCTCCTTGGCCCGAGCCGGGGGGCCCCTCCGGACAAGGAGCGCCAGGTTCGCAACCCCCTCCTCATGCCTTTCGCGTCTCCCACTTCCCCCGCGTGAAGTCCGGGATTCCCTGGGGGGCGCCGCCCTCGGCGATGCTCTTGGCCGACAGGGGGATGATGCTGCTCCAGGCCGCGGCATCGGCGGCGTCAATGGGGGGCGGAGTGCCTTTGCGGACCGACTGGAGGAACTCGCGGAGCGGGAAGTAGTCGGCCCCCTCGTGGCCAGTGGCCTTCGCCTCGGCCCCGTGCTCGGTCCAGAGCGGGTGCTCGAACTCCTTCATCAGAACTCAGATCATCTGGGTGCGCTGACACCACAATTTCGCCTACGATCGAGTGACCAAAGTGAAGCAGATGGGGTAGCCGGCAGGCCCGGAAGTCCTG
>VGYV01001140.1 GCA_016872855.1 Planctomycetota bacterium | reverse complement strand
CGAGTTGGCGGGTAAGCGCCTCGTGGGCGGGGCCGAGTTGCCCCGCGGCTGCGCAGGCCCTGGCGAGGGCACCGTGCTGGCGGGCCAGGTCGGGGCAGCGGGCGATGGCGGCCCGGTAGTGCTCGACGGCCTTGGGATACTCCTTCGCGGCCATCGCCGCGTCCCCAAGCTGCATCTCGCGGTCGGCCTCGGCGAGGGGATGGCCCTTGACGCCCGCCGCGGCGTCGAGCACGCTCTTCGCCTCCGTTGCGTTCCCTGCGGCGTGGAGCGAGCGAGCCAGCTCCAGCCGCGGCGTGAGGTAGGCAGGGAACCTGGCGATGCACTCGCGTAGCAGGCGTTGCCACTCCTCTCGTTTGGTGGGACAGGCATCTTGCCTGTCGTGGGCGTAGCGGGCCGCGATGGCGTCGGGCGCGAGCTGCCTCGCGGCCAGTGCCTCGGCGTCGGCGATCAGCAGCGCCGCATCGGGCCCGATGCGGCGGCGGTCGGCCCCCAGCGCCTTGAGCGCTGCGGCCGGCTGCCCGGCAAGCAGTTCCGCCTCCACGTAGCGGCGAAGCGCGCCCGCGTCCCCCGGGCGACTCGTCCGCACCTTTGCGTAGGCCGCTGCCGCCGCGTCGTAGCGTCCCGCGGCGAACAAGGCATCGCCCAGCGCTGTCTGCACGGCGGCCGACTTGGGGGCCAGCCTCGCCGCCCGCTCGAGGCGTTCCACCCGCTCCGCCGCAGCGCCCGGGTTCGGGTGGGAGAGCAGTCGGAACGCCTCGGCGGAGAGGCGTCCGGCGGCCATCTCGTCGGCTGCCTCGCTCCAGGCCGTGGCGCCCAGGCGGCGGGCCTTGCCGTGCCAGCCGTGGCAGAGGTAGTGAGCGGCTAGGCGGTCGCGCGCCTCGGGCGCCCACGACGCCTTGGCGTCGAGGGCCAGGGCGCGCTCGATGGCGCCCGCCGCATCTGCCCGCGCCCCGCGCGTCCACTGGAAGTCGGCCAGGTGCCACCATAGCCGCCCGCTCGCCGGGCAGCGGCGCACCGCCTCGGCCAGCGTCTTCTCCGTCGCGCCCGGCTCCGTGCGGCTTTGGAGGCAGGCCAGCTCGAACCACGCGGCCTCCAGAGCAGGGTCCCGCTCGACGGCTCGGCGGTACTCGGCGGCCGCCTCGGGCAGTTGTCCCTGGGCGCTGAGCGTGCGGGCAAGCTCCAGGCGCGCCTCCGCCCAGTCCGGCCCCAGGCTCACCGCCGCGTCGAGCGCGCGGCGCGACGCCGCCAGGTCGTTCACCGCCTTCGAGCGGCACACTCGCCCCAGCTCCAGGTGGGCCTGGGCCAGCTCGGGCTCGAGCTCGACCGCCTTGCGATAGAGCCTCACCTGCTCGGCCGGCTCGTCGTGCGCCTTGCCCAGCAGGAAGTACAGGAGCGCGTTCTCCGGCTCCGCCTTCAGCCGCCGCTCATATTCTCTCTGGACGACCGCCCGCTCCATCGGCGCCCGCAGCTCGATGAGAAGGAGGTTGGCCTCGGCATTGTTGGGATAGTGG
>VGYV01001139.1 GCA_016872855.1 Planctomycetota bacterium | reverse complement strand
CGGGACCCTCGATGGGCCACTGCTCGTCGGGCATCAGGGTGAACTGGTCGAAGCCCGCCTGGAGCATCTGGGCGAGATTCCCGTTGCCGGTGAAGCCGAACCGCACATAGGGCTTCCCGTCCCACCACATCCGGTGGTCTTCGTCCACGTGCCAGCGGTGCCCCTGGTATTCACCTCGCGTGGCCGGTACGGCGATTTGCGATTCCGCACGGAGAATTGCACCTTCTCCTCGTTGTCTCGCCTCGGCCCGTGCCTGGGCGAGCGTCGCTCCCATGCCGGCGAGCACCGCCAGAGCACTGACTCCCAGCACCCACCCCATTGGCATCCCGGGGTTTCTGCCTCGGTCCTTCACGATTCGACCGATTCGCTCTTTCATAGCCTTCACCTCTTGAATCCACTTGGCATAAAGCCCGCCTGTCTCCGGGGCGCGAGATCCCACAGGGATTCCGCGTAGTCCACAGCCGTCTGCCGGCCAGGACCCAATCATCGCGCCCCCGTTCACTACGCTGCAGCCGCCAATGACTCAGCTCGTGACAAAAGACGCCTACCCATTTGGTGCGGCGGTCCTCTATCGCGCCCTTTGCTCAAGGGTGCGTTGCATCTGCTGCATCTGTTCGCGCAGCTCCTGCATCTGGCGACGGAGTTCCTCGACCTCCGCTTCGAGCCGGCGGCCCTCCTCCGGCGCCGTGCGCGTGTGTGCTTCGGCAGGGGGGCGGACCTGCTGCAGGGGAGCGGTCCCGCGGCGCAGCGATTCGGGACGCCTCTCGAGGTCGGCCATCTGGCCTTGGATCGCTTCCAGTCGGGCCCGCAGTTCCCGGGCCTCCTGATCCTGCTCCGGTCGGAGCTCGCGCAAGCGCTGCTCGATGCGACGCATTTCCTCCTGCAACTCCGCTCGGCGCTGCCTCACGTTCGACGGCGCCTGATCTTGCGGGGGTCTGGCTCCGGCGTCTCGACCCGGGGCCTGCGCCCGCGACAATTCCGCCAGTTTCCTCTCGACTTCGCCGAGCTCGGCGTGGCGTCGCTCCAGGTGGGCCTTGAGTTCCCGGGCCTCCTGGTCCTGGCCGTCGCGTAGTCCGCGCAACTCCCGCTCGGCCGCGCGGATGTTGTTGGCCAACTCGTCGCGGTGCCGCCGCAATTCGTTGACTCTGGCTTCCTGTTCCGGCGCTCGGGATTCCCCTGGGTCGGGCCGTCTCAACCCTTGCTCAAGGTTGCGAAGCTGCCGCTCGACCAGCTCGATTTGTTCGTGCAGTGTTTCGAGCTCGGCTTGGAGAACGCCCCGTTCCTCCTGCGACGCCCCCTCGCCGCGCCGGCGGAGGGCCGCTTCGGCCTCGCGGGCCTGCGCCTGGAGCTGCTCGCGCAGCCGCAGCAGCACGTTGCGGCGTCCGGCGACCGCCGGCCGCGGGCCCGCCTGTTCCTGCCGCACCTGGGGCCGTGGCTCTTCCTCTCTTCGTTGCTTGGCCTCGGGCCGCGGCTGGGCGAGCGCCACCCCCACGCTGGCGAGCACCGCCAGAGCACT
>VGYV01001138.1 GCA_016872855.1 Planctomycetota bacterium | reverse complement strand
AGAAGACCATCTATGTCACCGGCCTCCACGGTCGCAGCCTCTACGACCACGGCGAGCCGCACGACGTGGTCTATCGCCTCGTCTGGGGCGCGCCGGAGTCCGCCCCTCCGGGGCGGAAGCCTTCCGAGCCGGAGTCCGCCCCTCCGGGGCGGAAGCCTTCCGAGCCGGAGTCCGCCCCTCCGGGGCGGAAGCCTTCCGCGTCGGAGACGCGGACTCCCCCGGAACTGCTCGACGATTTCGCCAAGCCCTTCATCGGCGAGTTCCAGACCCCCAGCGACGCCCCGACGCATCTGAGCAACCCCCGCGGCATCGCCGTGGATGCCCAGGGCAACATCCTCGTGGCCGACACGGGGAACAACCGCATCGCCGCCTTCAAGCCCGACGGCTCGCCCCTCAAGCAAATCCCACTCCCCGGCGCAAACAAGGTGCTCGTGAACCGCAAGACCGGCGCCCTCTACGTCCTCGCCAGCGCTTCAGAGGGGGGCAAGAGAACAGTCGAACTCCTCAAGCTCAAGAGCCTCGACGACCCCGCACCCGTTGCCAAGGCACCCATCGCCAAGTGGCAAGGCGAGCTGGTCATGGCCCTCGACGCCAATGCCCAGCCGCCCGTCCTCTGGCTCGGCAACGGCGACAAGGTGGCTGATAGCGGCGACCGCTTTGATTTCCAGGGCAACCTCTACGCCATGCAGTCCGGCCCCTTCGACCCCGAATCCGCCGGCTTCGAGGGCAACCTGATGTATGTGGACGACGCCACGGAGACCATCTACGCAGGCAAGTGGCGCCTCTTCGACGGCAGGACGGGCCAGTACCTCCGCCGTCAGCAGTTCGACAAGGAGCGCCGCTACGACTGGGGCGGCGAGCTGGCCCTCGGCCCCGACAAGCTCTTCTACTTCGGCGGCATTGACGGCATGGTCCGCTACGACGCCTCAGGCACCCTCGTCCCCTTCGCCAACGGCCAGAAGGAGGTCACGAAGCTCTTCCGCGGCCACGGCAACTCCAACCGCGGCCACGCCATCGGCCCCAACGGCGACATCTACTACGTCCACCACTACGCCCACCACGGCAACCACCAGGTCTGCGTCTCACAGGTCGCCCCCGACGGCACGGTGAAGAAGAGCCAGTTCATCAACGACGCCTACTCCTCCGGCTCCGGCATCGCCGTTGACCGCAAGGGGAACGTGTACGTGGGGCTTGCCCTCAAGCCGAAGCGGGAGTATTGCCCCGAGTTCTTCAAGGGGCGCCTCCCCATCAACGTGGCCTGCCCGCAGCCCTGGTTCTTCTACCGCCAGATGTACGGCTCAATCGTCAAGTTCAAGCCCGAGGGCGGCAACGTGGTGAAGGACGCCGCGGGCGACCACCTGGCGACCAACTACGGCCACTTCCACGCCTGCCGCATCGAGGGCGCCGAGTGGACGTACTTCGGCTACAGCCCCATGCACCAGAAAGACGTCGAGAGCAGCCGCTGCAACTGCGAGAGCGCGCGCTTCGACCTCGACGGCTTCGGCCGCCTCTTCAT
>VGYV01001137.1 GCA_016872855.1 Planctomycetota bacterium | reverse complement strand
CAAGGTGGCCTCCTACCGCGGCTTGGACGGCCAGTGGGGCACGCCGGACGACACGTATTTGAACGGCACGGTCTCCTACGACGCCGCCACGCGCAAGGCAACCTTCGCGCCGCAGGACCCCTTCACGAACGCTGGGCTGTACCATGGGCACTACGGCGTGTGGCTCAAGGGGACGGCGGGCGGCATCGCGGACCTGGCGGGCATTCTGCTCGACGGGGACGGCGACTATACGCTCCCCCCGCCCATCGGCGCATTGCCATCCGGCGACGGCGCGCCAGGCGGGGACTTCGTGACCGAGTTCGACGTGGGCGTGCGGCTGGGGGCGGGCGGCGCGCCCAACCGGCAATATCAGGATGAGGACAACAACCTGTTCAAGCTGGCCTATAGCGGCCCTGGGAGCGCCATCGTGACGTTCACGGAGCGTCCCGACCTGGCCAGCGGCTCGGACATCCAGACCCTCTCGTTCACCGGCGCAAAGTCGAGCGTCAAGCTGACCTCCACCCTCGTGCTGCCGAGTCTCACGGGCCAAGGCCGGACGACCATTCACGCGATTGCGGCCCCGGCGCAGGCTCTGGGCACGCTCGACCTGGGGCGGACGGCGGTGCGAGGGACGCAGAACGAGACGAGCGTCGTGGGGGACGTGAGCATCCCCGGTGGGATTTCGAGCTTCACGGTGGGCGGAAGTCTGGGGGATGTGGCGTTGGGCACGGGTACGGTGGCGCTGGGCCGTGTGTCGAGCTTGCTCAAGGTGCGCGGCGGGGTGGCGAGCGAGGTCAACGTGGCGGGCGCGGTCGCCAAGGTGGACATTGGCGGCGCGCTGGACAGCGTGTTCACAGCCACGGGCACGATCCGCAGTCTCGTCGCAGGTTCGCTGGGGCCGAACGCCAACCTCAGCAGCACGGGCGGCGACATCGCGTCCCTGATCACGCACGGCGACCTGAACGGCGTGGTGACCGCGGCGCGTAACCTGGGCAAGATCGGCGCGGAGGGCGTCATCACGGCCACGTTGCAGGCGGGGGGTGACTTGACATACGTCGCGGCCATGGGCAACATCACCTCCCCCGGCGGCCTGAGCGCGACGCGGGACATTGGGGAGGTCGGGACTCTCGGCCATCTGTCGGCCGATCTCCACGCGGGCCGGGACATCAAGGCCGTGGTCGCCGGCGGCAACCTGACCGGCGCGCTCCGGGCCGAACGCGACCTGCGGTCGGTGGCTGTGGTCGGGGACATCACGTCGCCAGGCGGCCTGAATGCGGCGCGGAACGTGGGCACGGTCGCCGCCGTAGGGAACCTCTCGGCCGACCTGCATGCAGGCGGAGACATCGCGCGCGTGGTCGCGAGGAATCAGCTCACGGCCGACGTGCTGGCGAACGGCCACGTCAAGAAGGTCGAGGCCCGGGCCATCCTCGGCAGCCGAATCGTCGCCGGGAACACCGGCGTGGGCGCCCGCGACATCGGGACTGTCTTTGCCGGCGAGGGCGGGATTCTGGATGCGCAGATTCTGGCCACCCGGCACG
>VGYV01001136.1 GCA_016872855.1 Planctomycetota bacterium | reverse complement strand
TCGGGCTCGAAGGCCACGAGGACATCAACGTCGCTGTCGGGGCGGAAGTCGTCGCGCAGGACGGAGCCGAAGAGCGATACCTCCGCAATCCGCCACTTGCGGCAGAATGCCTCAATCTTGTCGGTCGGCAGGTTGATCCTGGGCGCTGCCATAGTCATCTCCAAAGTCTAACCCTATCCGCCCTTGTAGTATAGCGCAACCTGTCTGCGCTGCAAGAGCGCCTTGCGGGGCACGGGAGGGCCTGGCATGATGGGCGGGCAGCAAACGGGAAGCCGCCCATGCACCGCAGGCATCTCGCGCTCATCGCAATCGCAATCGGCCTCGGCGTGATCCTCAGCCGCTGGGGCGAGGTGGCCGACTGGACCGAGGCCGCGGTGCGCCAGGAGCAGGTGCGGCCCAAGCGCGTGGTCTACTGGACCAGCTCCGGCTCGCCCGAGGTTGACCTCAAGCGCGCGCGGGAGTTCATGGAGAAGAACCCCGACGCGCTGGTCAGCCCGAACTTCCGCGAGACCGGGGGGCTCCAGGACATCTTGTTCGTGAGCTTCCTGAGCGGCAGCCCGCCCGACGTGTTGCACGTGGCGCTGGGCGACATCCGCGAGATGGCGGCCACGGGACGCCTCCGCCCGATGGACGACTTCCTGGCCGAGCAGCTCAGGAAGGAGCCGAACTTCTTCGCGAACCGCCTGGACGGCGAGGCGGCGGTCTATCGCTTCCTGGCGAATCCCAACGACCGCTACATCCGCGAGAAGGACCGCTACCCCGCCGAGGCGGCGCGGCTGCTCCACATGCACGGCAGGTTCGTCGGCTTCCGAGGCATCTCCAACGTCAGCACGCTCACCTACAACAAGCGCCTCTTCCGCGAGGCGGCCAAGGCCTTCCCCGACGCCGGCCTCCTGGACGGCCGGGGCGAGCCGCTCCCGCCCAGGACCTGGAGTGAGTTCCACCGCGTGGCCAAAGTGATCACCGAGGCTGGCCGCAGGGCAGGGGAGGCTCGCGGCCTCGGGCGGCCCGCCTACCACGGCGTGGTCATCCAGGGCCAGAGGCCGCGCGACCTGCTCCGCGGCGTCATGCCCCTCGCCGCCTGCGCCGGCTCGATGGGCTTCGACTTCAGGCAGGGACGCTTCGAGTACGAAAGCCCCGCCATCCTGGGCGCATTCGCCCTCCTCCTCAAGCTCAAGCAGGACGGCTGCCTGCTGCCAGGCTCGGAATCGCGGCACTACGAGGACGTTCGCACGGAGCTCGCGGCTGGCAACGCGGCGATGCTCATTGACGGCTGGCACGCGGCGCTCATCGGCGCCGAGCGCGTGCCCTGGGCGGCCAAAGACCTCGGCTCCGCACCCATCCCCGTGCCCGACAAGGCGGCCGAGGCACTCCTCGGCCTCCCGCTCCCCGAGGGCAACAAGCTGCCGCGCTCGCTCGGCGGCGCGCTGAGCTGCATTGCCTCGCTCTCGGACAGCCCCGACGCCGCCTGGAGCTGGCTGCTCTTCTTCTCCGACCCCGAGGTGGTGAAGAGCGAGGCCCGCCGCG
>VGYV01001135.1 GCA_016872855.1 Planctomycetota bacterium | reverse complement strand
CTCCGCATGATCGCGTGGGAGCTGACGCGCGCGTGCAACCTGGCCTGCCGCCACTGCCGGGCGTCGGCACTCGCGTGCGCGCCGCCGGGCGAGCTGACGACGCAAGAGGCACTGGCGCTGCTCGACGACATCGGGTCGTTCGCCCAGCCGACGATCATTCTCACGGGCGGCGAACCGCTCCTGCGGCCCGATCTCTTCGACATCGCCCGCCACACGACGGAGTTGGGCCTGCGGCCCGTGGTGGCGACGAATGGCTCACTCCTCGACGCCGATGCTGCGCGCCGCCTCGCCGAGGCGGGCGTCCGGCGCATCAGCGTGAGCCTGGACGGCTCGGACGCGCAGCACCACGATTCGCTCCGCGGCGTGCCCGGGGCCTTCGACGCCTCGCTCCGCGGCCTGGACGCCGCACGCGAGGCGGGCCTCCCCTTCCAGCTCAACACCACAGTGACCACCGACAACGCCGAGCAATTGCCCGCCATCTACCAGTTGGCCATTCGCCTGGGCGCCGTGGCCCACCACGTCTTCCTCCTCGTGCCCACGGGGCGCGCCGCGGCGCTGCGGGGGATGGAACTCGACGCCCCGCGCTACGAGGCCATCCTGGGCTGGCTGGCCGACCAGTATGCCGCCTCCCCCATCGAGATTCGCGCGACCTGCGCCCCGCACTTCTACCGCATCCTGCGCCAGCGCGGCATCCCCACCCAGGCACGCGGATGCCTCGCCGGCCAGAGCTTCTGCTTCATCTCCCACACGGGCGACGTCCAGCCCTGCGGCTACTTCGACCGCCAGGTCGGCAACGTCCGCCAGAAGAGCCTGCGGGAAATCTGGGAGACCGCCGAACTCTTCCGCGACCTCCGCGACCACTCGGCCTACGGCGGCAAGTGTGGCTCGTGCGAGTTCCTTGCCGTCTGCGGCGGGTGCCGCGCCCGCGCCTACGAGGCCACAGGCGACCCCCTCGCCCCCGAGCCCCTCTGCGCCCACCGCCCAGGCTCGTGACGTGCCTCCCCCCGCCGAACTCGCGGCCGTAAAAAAGACACCCGCTGTCTTTTCCTCCTCCCTGCGAGCTCTAATCCTCGCAAGAGTATGTGTGCCAAACTGTTACGGCGCAGATGCCCTCTAGCATCGAGAAAAAGACAGCGGGTGTCATTTTCCACGGCTGCGGCACCCGCGCCTACAAGACCACGAGCGACCCCCTCGCCTCCGAGCCCCTCTGCGCCTACCGCCCAGGCTCTTGCCCTGCCCGTCCCCGCCGAGCTCGCGGTCGTGTGAGGCGGATTGTAAAAAAGACACCCGCTGTCTTTTCCTCCTCCCTGCGAGCTCTAATCCTCGCAAGAGTATGCGTGCCAAACTGTTACGGCGCAGATGCCCTCTAGCATCGAGAAAAAGACAGCGGGTGTCATTTTCCCGAGCGACCCCCTCGCCCGCGAGTCCTGCTACACCTGCCGCCCAAGCTCGTGATGTGCCCGCCCCCGCCGAACTCGTGGCCGTGTTAGGCGGATTGTAGAAAAGACACCCGCTGTCTGTTCCTCGT
>VGYV01001134.1 GCA_016872855.1 Planctomycetota bacterium | reverse complement strand
GCCCCCCTTCAACTTCGTCAACGGCGAGTTCCAGGTTCAGGACTAGCTCCCCATGCTCCTGGTTGATGACATCCTCACATTACCCGGCCGCGGCCTGCTCGCCATCTTCCGCGAGGTCCACAACGCGGTCCAACAGGAGTCCGCAAACCAGGCGCAGGCGATTCGCGACCAGTTGCGCGACCTCTACCTGGCGCTGGAAGCCGGGGAGATCACCGAGGCGGACTTCGCCGCGCGCGAGCGCGCGCTCCTCGACCACCTCGACGCACTTGAGGCGGCCGGCACAGCGCCCGAAGAGGATGCTGGGCCGCCCGCGTGACCTGCCTCGGCCTCGTCGGCCGAGCCGCTCTCGAAGAAGCGACACCAGAGATGCCGAGAGAGAAGGCCAGTTGCCAGTTCTGCCACGGCACGGGGAAGGACCCCTTCGGCGTCATGTCCCGCCTCTCCGCCTGCTGCGTGTGCGGGGGGCGGCGTGAAGTGAGGGTGGACTCGCCTCACGTGGCTTGCGCCCACTGCCGGGGCCATGGCGCGGTCAAGCGTCTCACTTGCACTGCGTGCGCGGGAAGGGGAGTCGTGCCCGCGCCGGTGGGCGCAGCCCTCGTGTGCCCCGAGTGCATGGGGTCAGGCGACGCTGCTTCGGCCCCCGCGCTGGCTTGCCTGAGATGCCGCGGCCGCGGGTGGATCCCGGCCAGCGAGGAACCTGTGACCCTCTTTGCGATACCCCCCAGCGCCTGGAAAGGAGACCGCGCGTGCCACTGTTGAGAAGCCCAGCGCACGTCCGTACATCGAGGCACACGCGGAGCTTCCGGTCGTGCCGGAACTCCACGGGAGCGCCGCAGGCCCACCTTGATCGGGGCCGGATTTGCTATGAGGAGGCGAGGCTGGGCTTCCGGCTGGCGCACCGCCTGTGGCTCGCCAGACAGCGCCGCAGGGCCGCGCGGGCCCTGCGCAAGCCGCCCCAGCGCTCGTCGTGAACCCGAGCACCAGAAGGGAGAAGCCCATGAGCGAGACCATCAATCTGACAACCGGCGCCCCGGACACGGCTGCTGTCGGCCCCGTGCCCGCACCCCAGCCGGCCCAGCAGAAAGCCAGACGACTACTCGACAGCCTGCTGGAAATGGCCGACGCGCTGCGCGCGCAGCGCAAGCTCCACCAGGCCATCGAGGTCTACTTCACCCTGGTCGAGGCCCACGCGGGCACCGACCAGGCCGCCCAGGCATTCGACCGCCTCGTGCGGATCGCGGAACGCTACGACGAGGCCGGCGAGCGCCACCAGGCCCGCAGCCTCTACGAAAGGCTACTCCTCAGTGAGAGCTGAAACCCACGAATCGGCCGGCCCCGCGAGCTACGAGGACCACCTCTCGCTGTGCGAGACCCTCGACCGCGTCCTCAACAAGGGCGTCGTCGTCACGGGCGAAGCCGTCGTTTCCGTCGCTGGCGTTGACCTCATCTACCTCGCCCTCCAGCTCGTTCTCACATCGGTCGAGACCGCGCGCGAGACGAAGTCGGCACCGCCCATCTACATCGGTATCCG
>VGYV01001133.1 GCA_016872855.1 Planctomycetota bacterium | reverse complement strand
CGCCTTCCAGTTGCGCGAGGTCAGCTTCGAGCTGGCCACGGGCGACTACGCCGTGCTACTCGGCCCCACCGGCTGCGGCAAGACCGTGCTGCTCGAGACCATCGTGGGCATCAACCGCCCCGACGCCGGCGAGGTGTGGCTCGACGGGGAGGACGTGACCCGCTGGGCGCCGGAGGCGCGCGGCATCGGGTTCGTCTATCAGCGCTCGATGCTCTTCCCCAACCTCTCGGTGCGGCGGAACATCGCCTACGGGTTGCGCTACCACAGCGTGCCGCGGCCCGAGCGGACCCGGCGGGTGGAGCGGGTGGCGGAGCTGCTGCGGATCGGGCATCTACTCGACCGCGACATCGCGGCGCTCTCGGGCGGCGAGATGCAGGAGGTGGCCCTCGCCCGCGCGCTGGCCATCGAGCCGCGGGTGCTCCTTTTCGACGAGCCGCTGGCCGCGCTCGACCCGCCGTCGAAGGAGACCCTGTGCGCCGAGCTCGCCGCGCTTCATCGCAAGCTCGGCATGACCATCCTCCACGTGACCCACGACCAGGAGGAGGCCCGCATCCTGGGCAAGACGATCGGCATCCTGCGCGACGGACGCCTCCTCCAGTTCGGCCCGAAGGACGAGGTGTTCGACCGGCCGAACAGCCCCCTCGTCGCCCGATTCGTCGGCACGGAGAACGTCTTCGAGGGCAAGGCCGCTGCCGATGGCGGCCTCGCGCGCATCGAGCTGGGCTGCGGTAGCGTTGCGGCGAAGACCAGTCTGACAGGCCGCGTGGGCCTGTGCGTGCGCCCTGAGTTGATCTCCATCGCCCCATCCGGTGGCACAGGCGTCCCGCCTGTGGCCCACAGGCAAGATGCCTGTGCCACCAATCACATTGAAGGTAAGGTGGAAGCGGTGTCGGACCGCGGGGCGCTGGTGCGCTACGAGGTGGCGACGGCCCGCGAGCGCTTCGTCGTGCTCCAGACCAAGCGCGACTATGCGGCCTCGGCCCTCGCCGTGGGCCAGGGCGTGGCCCTGGGCTTCGAGCCCGAGGCCGTGCACGTGTTCCCGTGGCACGACGAACCCAAGGCAGGTGTGTGATGGAACTCCCCTTCGGCTGGGAAGGCAACCGGCTGGTGATTCGCAAGGTGATCGAGCGCGCCTTGCTGCCTTTGGGGGATACGGCCCTCGACCTCACGCCGTTCCTGATGATGGGGGGCCTATCAGTCGTCGCGGCGTTCCTGATGCGCTGGCGGTTCCCCGGCCGCCAATGGGCGCGGCGGCTGGTGCAGACGCTCTCGGCCGCCGCGCTCATCATGGGCGTCCATCCCTGCGCGTGCATGACCCGCGACATCATCCTGGGCGCGAACGCGATGGGGCGAAACGACCTCCAGGCGTTCAAGATGCTCATCGTCTTCGCCACGGTCGCGGCGTTCACTATGCTCTTCGGGCGGGTCTTCTGCGGCTGGCTCTGCCCGCTGGGCTTCGCGCAGGAACTCCTCGCCAAGCTCACCTCGTGGGCGCGGGGCCAGAAGGACAGGCCGGCCTTCATCTACGTGAAATAC
>VGYV01001132.1 GCA_016872855.1 Planctomycetota bacterium | reverse complement strand
GCCGTCAGCGAAGCCGCGGGGCGCCCCGCGCGTTCGTTCGTCATTTGCTTTCTCGCCCGCATGCCGGCATAATGACGAGCGCGAGAAGTGAGTCCCTGACGCGCCATTCGGAGGCCAGGCTGTGATCCGGTTCAGTGCCCATTCGGATGGGAACGTCCTGGTGCCCGATGAGCCAGTGAAGCTTGCCAAGGGGCGACGGTTCCTGGTGACGCTGGAGCCCGCTGAGGCGGCGCGCCCGAAGAAGACTGCCCCCGCCCAATGGTTTCGGAAGGCCATGGAACTCTCCGAGCGCATGCCGAAGAACCTGCCCAAGGACCTGGCCGAGCAGCACGACCACTATATCCACGGGACGCCGAAGCGGTGAGCACAGCCTTCGCCGACACGTTTTACTTTGTCGCCGTGCTGAATCCCGCGGATCAGCACCACGAGCGCGCATGCCAGCTTCAGCGGGAAGGTGACTTCGATCTTGTGACTACTCGCGCCGTGCTCCTTGAGGTAGGCGACGCGTTCGCGGACCCGAGCACGCGCGGCTTGGCCGCTGAGTTGCTTCAATCCATCGAAAAGGACCGCCGGGTCAAGATTGTGTCGTTGGACGATGCTCTGTATCGTCGGGGACTCGATTTCTATGCGAAGCGTCCTGACAAGAGCTGGAGCCTGACCGATTGCATCTCGTTTGTGGTCATGACTGAGCGCGGTCTGAGCGATGCCCTGACCGGTGACCACCACTTTGCGCAGGCTGGGTTTGTGCCTCTCCTCGCCCAGTGAGTTCAGGACTGTAGATTGCGGACCGCCGATTGCCGATTGAGACTCATCGCCCTCCTGTGCTTGGTGGCGGGGGGGTGCGGGGGGCCGCGGGAGAAGGGCGGCGAGGCGGTGGTGCGGCTGGTGCCCGCGCCCGCGCTGACGTGCAAGCCCGAGCCGCGCTACCGCTGGCGCGATTGCCTGGGCCAGCCATACTCGGAGGCGTTCCGCACGAGCTTCTCGTACAAGCCGGCCGAGGTGGAGCTCCGCTTCAAGCGTTCGGCCCCGCTCTTCGAGGGGACGCTGGCGGCCCGCAAGCTGAAGCCGAACTTCGCCTACCAGATCAAGCTCGTGGGGCTGCCGCCGTCGCTTTGGGGCAAGAAGGGCCACGCGGCCGCCAACCGCGCCATCGGCGAGGCGGGCCGCTGGTGGCTGCCCGGCAAGGAGGGCCGCAACGCCTACTTCTTCGGAGATGAGAAGGACGCCGACAAGGAGGCGATGGAGGGCTACATCCTCTTCGGCTACTTCGTCACCGACGCCCGCGGCGAGGCCCGGGCCGCCTTCCGCCTCGACAGCTCGTTCCACGTCCTTTGGAAGACCAGCCAGTGGCAGCCGGCGAAGGGCGACAGCGTGCCGACCGAGCACGAGGTGGCCGCGGAGGCGGGGGGCCTGGGCTACGGCGAGTCGTTCCCGCCCGCCAAGTTCCTGCTCTACGCCGAGGCGCAGACGGGGCGGCCGCCCATCGGCCAGGTGCGGCTGCCGCCGGGTCGCTACCGCTGCTTCTTCCTCCTCACCGAGGAGAGCTTC
>VGYV01001131.1 GCA_016872855.1 Planctomycetota bacterium | reverse complement strand
CCGTTGAACCCCCGTTCACGTGGTGGGCGGACTTTGACCGGAGCGGCCTTGTAGACTTTGGCGACTTCAACTTCTTCGCGGCGAACTTTGGCAAGCAGAAGCCTGATTCCAGCATCGTGTTCCCGCCGAACTTCCCGCAGGCATGGCAATCCCCTCCTCAGGCAATGAGACGGGCGGAGGCACTTGGTCGGGCTTCCACCAATACGCAGATTGACGTCGAGTTGGTCGCCTTGACGAATCCGTCGAATTCAGATCAGTTGAGTCAACTGCCCGTTTCGGTTACTCAGGTCGCGCCGGGCAGCACGTATTATGTGGAAGTGTGGGTGCAGGATGTCCTTGAGCCGGGCGTTGGCGTCACCGGTGGGTATGTGGACATCACGTACACGACGGACGTGGCCGACGGCGGCGCGCTGAATCACGGCGGGGTGTTCAACCTGCTAACCAGCGGCGCGGTTGATGACACGGCCGGGCGGGTGGACGACTTTGGCGGCGGCACGATGGATGGTTCGGTTGGCGTGAAGCCGAACTGGGCCAGGCTGGGGTACGTGGCCTTTCAGGGCACAGCTCAAGGCCCGGTGACGTTCAATGTGCAACCGGGCAGTCTGCAATTCAGCCGTTTCGGAGCGGGGAACGTGCCCTGGAGCGAGGTGGACTTCGACACGCTGACGCTGGAGCAAAGGACACCGGTGCCCGAGATTTCGGTTGCCGACACGAGGCTGACCGAGGGCACGGATGGGATGACGAACGCCGTGTTTGCGGTTATATTGTCCGCGGGCAGCACGGAGACCGTGACGGTGAGATATGCCACGGCCGACGGCACGGCCATGGAGCGCCGCCGCGACTACATCTCCCGGAGCGGCAGCCTGACGTTCAAGCCCGGAGAGACCAGCAAGGCAATCCAGATTGCAGTCATTGGCGACGAGATCCACGAGGCAGATCAGACCTTCTATGTGAACCTCACTGACGCCACCAACGCGACGATCTCAGACGGGCAGGGGCTCGGAACCATCCTGGACGATGAGTCAGACAGCCGGACCCTCCGTAATCGAGACGTGCAGGACTACGAGGACGCGGACAACGACTGGTTCAGGCTCGAATACAGAGGCTCCGGGGAAGCAGAGGTGGCTTTCGCCGATGACGGCCAGTATGGCGCGGATATCGCCGCGATTGCCTTCACCGGCGCGACCTCCGGCACGAAGCTGACCTCGACGTTGGTGGAACCGGGCAAGGATGGACAAGGAAGGACCACCATCGAGAGCATTGAGGCCGTCGGGCAGTCGCTGGGCACGCTGGACTTCTCGCTGGAGACGCGGGGCGCGGCGATCCAGAACCAGACGAGCCTCATGGGAAGCGTGGAGATCGGCGGTCGGATGTCCAAGTTCGCGTTCGGCGGAGATGTGCTCGGCGATGTGCAGATCGGCGGGCCGGTAACGAACGTGATCATCGGAGGCGCACTGGATGGCCAGTTCTCCGCCGTGGGCACGATCACCAAGGCTGTGGCGGGTTCGCTGGGGGAGAATGCGCGATTGAGCAGCGCGGAGGGCAGCATCCTGGCCCTCACAACG
>VGYV01001130.1 GCA_016872855.1 Planctomycetota bacterium | reverse complement strand
GGGCCATGAATGGCTGCCACCGCAGAATGGTGCATGCCTGTGGGCGGGGCGTCTCTGCCCCGCGCAGGGTGGCGCGGGGCGCGGAGGCCCCGCCCACATTGATTCAGAATCGTGGCGAGTTATTTAGATAGCTTTCCACTCTTGTCCAAAACAGCGGTTTGGAATTCGAGAATGACTCCGGTTCAGAGTAGGATGGTGATATGAACAGGTCACCCTGGCTGCGCCGAAGCGTGGCCGCTACTCAGGAACCGGAGTGCATGTATGGGTATCACGGCGAGCTGTTTTGCGCAAGTGCTTTCGCAAGTGGACCGCAACGACTTCGTGCGGGCCGTCCGGCTGCACGACGCGGAGAAGGCGTGCAAGGGCTTCTCGTGCTGGGACCAGTTTGTGTCGATGAGCTTCTGCCAGTTGGGCGGGGCAAACTCGCTGCGGGAGATCTGCGGGGGCCTGGCGACCGCGCTAGGCAAGCTGGTGCACCTCGGGATGGACGGGGCGCCGGCCCGCTCGACGCTGGCCTACGCGAACGAGAATCGGCCTTGGCAGGTCTATCAGGATGTGTTCTACAGTGTCCTGAACCGCTGCGGGTCGCTGGCGGCGACGAAGGGGCGGAGGTTCCGGTTCAAGAACCCGCTGCGGAGCCTGGACTCGACGGTGGTCGATCTGTGCCTGAAGGTCTTCGACTGGGCACGGTTCCGGCGGACCAAGGGGGCGATCAAGCTGCATCTCCAGCTCGACCACCAGGGGTGCCTTCCCTGTTGGGCTCTGGTGACGGAGGGGAAGACGCACGACGTGAAGGCCGCGCAGGGGCTCTCCTTCGCCCCGGGGACGATTGTGGCGATGGACCGGGGCTACAACGACTACCGGCTCTTCGCGGCTTGGACTGCGGCGGAGGTCTTCTTCGTCACGCGGGCGAAGGACAACATGGTCTACGAGGTGGTCGAGGAGCACGAGGTGCCGGAGCGGGGCAACATCCTCTCCGACGAGACGATCTGCCTCACGGGCGTCGGGGCCGAGGAGAAGTGCCCCTACCACCTGCGCCGCATCGTGGTGTGGGACGAGGAGAACGCGCGGGAGATCGTGCTCCTTACGAACATCTTCCACCTGGCGGCCAGCACGGTGGCGGCAATCTACAAGGAGCGGTGGCAGATCGAACTGTTCTTCAAGGCCCTCAAGCAGAACCTGAAGGTCAAGACCTTCGTGGGCACGAGCGAGAACGCGGTGAAGACACAGATCTGGATCGCGCTCATCGCCATCCTGCTGTTGAAGTACCTGCAACTGCGGTCGTCGTGGGGCTGGAGCCTATCGAACCTGGCGGCGATGCTGCGGTTCAACCTCCTGACGTATCGCGACCTGTGGGCTTGGCTGGACGCCCCTTATCAGGTCCCCATCCTGGAATCACAGGAAACCCAACTCGAATTCTTCGCCCCCTGAGTATTGGACAGCATCCGGGGCAACCTCAGTTGCGAAAGGCGTCCGAACCCATCCAAAACGTGCTTTCCGGCCTTCTACGAGGGGGGCAGACCTTGGAAACCTGATTGTCTTGGACAGCAGTGATAGCTTTCAGCGATT
>VGYV01001129.1 GCA_016872855.1 Planctomycetota bacterium | reverse complement strand
GGACTGCGGAGAGGCCGATGAGGGGACGCAACGCCAGTTCGACTCCGTCGCCGTGGCGTGCTCCGCCGCGGGCTATCGGGTCGTCCGCATCCCCATCGTGCCCGGCCGCGACGGCCGGACCTACCTGACCTATGTCAACGTCATCCTCGACCGCCGCACCGTCTACATGCCCATCTACGCCCACGTGCCGGCGCTCAACGAGGCCGCGGCCGCGACCTGGCGCGGCCTCGGCTACGAGGTGCGGGTGGTGGACTGCACAGCCGTCTACCCCCACTTCGGCAGCCTGCGCTGCTTCGTCAACGTCCTTCGCCGCGGCTGAATAGCTTTCAACGATTGGGCGTCGTACACAGCGGCATCCAGACCGCCTGAAGGCGGGACTCCAAACAGAGAGCGCTCTCGTTCGGAGTCCCGCCTTTAGGCGGTCTTGAGGCCCCCACAGGCATGACGCCGAATCGCTGAAAGCTGTCTAGCGCTTGACCGCCGCGGGGTTGGCGCCCGTGGCCCGGTTGATCACGACGCGGAAGCGCGCTGTGTCGCTCACGGCCTGGCCCGCGGCCACGTCGGCCTCGGTGAAGACCGACAGGAGGATGAGCTTGGCGCCGGTGCGCGAGTAGTCGTGGATGGTGTAGATCGTGCCGTCGGGCGCCTGGGTGCCGTCGGGGTAGGAGACCCCCGCGCGGCCGTCGAGCAGCAGGCCGCCGGTCCACGTCTTGCCGTCGTCGGCGGAGAGATAGGCCGTGAGATGCGAGCGGCCCGTCCGCTTGTTCAGGGGGCCGTGCTTGACGAGCAGGAGCTTGCGCGAGGCCAGGCGGCGGATGAAGAAGCGGGCCGTCGCGTGCTCGATGGCCGACCGGGCGATGGGCGGCCAGGTGCGGCCGGCGTCGGTGGACACGCTTTCGCCGATGCCGTAGGCCGTGCGGACGAGCATCCAGAGCGACCCGTCGGTCCGCTGCACGAGCATGTGCTCGTCGCAGTTGCGGTCCTTCGGCTCGGGGATGCCAGCGGCGCCCCGCCGCTCCCACGTCTTGCCCTTATCGGTGGAGACGATGACGCGGCAACTGTCGTCGCGCCCCCAGAGGGCCACGGGGAGCAGCCAGGCGCCATCAGCCAGCACGAGCGGCTTGTTCATCATGATGCCCTCGGCGACGCGGCTGGGCTCGGTCCAGGTGGGGCCTTCGGCGTCGGGGTTTCGGGTCGTGATGGCCCAGAGCTGCGTGCTCTTGTGCCGTTCGGCCCAGAAGAGCCACAGGCGGCCGTCCGGGTCGAGCCACAGGCAGGGGTCGAAGGCGCGGCACGGCCCGTCGCGGTCGGGGTCAATCACCAGCTTCAGCGGCGACCAGGTCCGCCCGTCGTCGCCGCTGGTGGCGAGCATTACGTAGTTGTGGCGGTCCTCGGTCACTCCGCCGCCGTACCAGGCGGCCCACAGCCTGCCCTTGGGCGAGCGCTCGAGGGTCGGGATGCCCTGGAACATCCGCACGCCGTCGGCGTACTCTGCGCCCGGCGCGGCGTTCAGGGGCGAGGGGGCCAACGCAACGTCGTCTTCCATACGTGCCTCCTGAGGATGTGTACGCG
>VGYV01001128.1 GCA_016872855.1 Planctomycetota bacterium | reverse complement strand
GGCGTCTGAAGGCGTTGCGAAAGGAGCTGGACACGTTCGTAAGTTCTTTCGCACCATGCATTAAGACTGAGCCCAGCCGTAGGCACTTCAAGACCTACGTCGAGGGCCAGGTGAGCGACCTGGAGCGCAAGAACGTGGCCGCCATTGCTCTCAACGCCGGGGTGTCGCCGCGGACGCTCCAGGAGTTCGTGGGGCTGCACGTCTGGGACCACCTCGGGGCTCGCGACGAACTCCAAAGGCAGGTGATGGTGCGCCACGCGGACCCCAACGCCATCGCCGACATCGATGAGAGCGGCTTCGCCAAGAAGGGGGAGAAGACGGCGGGCGTCAAACGCCAGTACTGCGGGGCCACCGGGAAGGTGGACAACTGCGTGGTGACGGTCCACCTGGGCTACGTGGCGAAGGACTTTCACACCCTCCTCGATGGCGACTTGTACCTGCCGGAGGACTGGCTGGCGGACCGGGAGCGCTGCCGGGAGGCGGGCATCCCGGACAGCGTGGTCTTCCGCACCAAGTGGGAGATCGCCCTGGACCTCCTCGACCGCGCGCTGGCCAATGGCGTCCGCTTCAAGTGGCTGACGGCGGACGAGCACTACGGGGGGTGCGGGGCCTTTCGGGACGGGGTGGGCGAGCGGGGGCTGACCTACGTGGTCGAGGTCCCCTGCTCGCTCACGGGTTGGACGAAGCGGCCGCGGGTGGTCATCCCTGCCAAGGTGGGCAGAGGCGCCGGACGGCCCCCTTGCACGCCAAGGCTCGCCTGCGACGCACCAGAGGCCCGGCCGCTCAAAGCCCTCTGGAAACGCGGAGGACCCACGTGGAAGGGCTTCCACGTCAAGAACACCCAGGCGGGCCCAGTGGTCTGGGAGGCCCGCGTCGTCCGCTTCTTCCCCGCCGCCGGTGGGCTTCCCGGCGAGCCCCTCTGGCTCCTCGTGGCCCGCAACGTCCTCGACCAGGAAATCAAGTACTTCTACTCCAACGCCCCCGAGGACACGCCCCCGGAGGTCCTCCTGCACGTCGCCTTCAGCCGCTGCCACATCGAACAGCTCTTCGAGGAGAGCAAGGGCGAGGTCGGGCTGGACCACTTCGAGATGCGCAAGTACCTGGCCATTCGGCGGCACCTGGTCCTCAGCATGGTGAGCCTGCTGTTCCTCGAGGAACAGACGGAGCGCCTTCGGGGGAAAAAATCCGTGGTGGAGCCTTGCGGCCGTGCGTTCCGTCGTGGAGGTGCAATTGGACCCTGAGATGAGCCCTCGCGAGCGAATGCGTCTCCTCCGCAAGGCTCTCGCCGAGGTCGAATACTGGCAGGAGTCCAACCGGCGTGCCGATCTCAGCCACGGCAAACGCCGGCGCCGCGAACTCAGACGACTAGGCATCAAGCTGTCCAGACTCAGGGAGTGTTTCAATGTTTTCTAGCGTTGTAGTGCTAGTGCGCCAGAAGCAGAGAAGGAAGAGGCCCCGCCGGCGTAGAGCCCCCGAAGCGGGGCGATTCAATGGGCGTGAAACGCCCCCTTCGGGGGCTTGGACCATGGGGGACGCCCGATCCCAGGGCTCCCTTCGGTCGCCCTGGGCTAC
>VGYV01001127.1 GCA_016872855.1 Planctomycetota bacterium | reverse complement strand
CCTCCCGAAGGCATTGGGACCTTCTGAGCGGCCTTCCCTCCCGAAGGCTCCAATGCCTTCGGGAGGGTGAGGGGGAGGCGGGGCGCTGGGGACCGGGGTGTATCCTCCCGAAGGTATTGGAACCTTCGGGAGGGCACAGGGGGAGGGAACGAGGGGAGGAGAGGAGCAGAGCTGTGGGCGATGGGCGGCGGATTGTGAATGTGATCAACTTCATCCGGGCGGTGGAGCCGCGCGAGCCGGCGCCCGACCTGCTGGAGCCGGTGGCTCGTCCTCCCCGCGCTCATTCTACAGCGCCCCAGGCCGGAATTCCAGCGCCCGATGCAGCCACTTGCTCAGGGAGCAGGCGACGGCGAGGCCGGCCGCTCTTCCGTTGTCCCTTCCAGGCTGTTCCAGTTGCGGTGGATCTTCTCGAGTCGCGTCGTGTCGTCCTTCCGGATCAGCTCCACATGCCCATCGAGGAAGAGGACGTTGGCCGCACCGTTGTGGCGGAAGTCGAAGCGCGACGACGAGAGGTCGCCCGTGCGGCGGAGGCTGGGGCCAACGCCCACGAAGATGTCCATCCCCGCTTGCCGCACGAAGCTGAAGCCCTTCCGCATCTCCGCCTCGTGCTCGGGGTCATCGGGGTCCTTGGCTTCCGGGTTCGGCAGGGAGGCGTTCACGTTGGCCAGCAATGCCTGGTAGCTGATGTCTGCCGACAGGAGGTCCGACTTGCTGGTGTGCTTGGGAGCAGGCCCGTCGCGCTCATCCGGCCACCTGAAAATAGTGGCCGGGCCGAAGTAATCTCTCGTCCACCCACATGTGCCCGGTTCGGTCCACGCCTCCTGGGCCTGCGCGAACTTGCCCCGGCGGGCTGCCATCACGTCGCCCTTATGGCGCGCGACGTCATCGGGGGTGACCAGGCGCCGGAACTCCGGCGAGACCCTCTCAGCGATCAGGAAGCGGTAGTAACTGACGTTGCTGAGGTCGTCCGCCATCGAGGGGCCGGACACATGCCAGGCCAAGGGGAAGAAACCGTCGTAGTCAATCACGTAGCCCAATGTCGCTCTGCCGAGATGTCTTAGCTGCCATGTGTACGCATACTCTCGGTGAATGAACGTTGAGTCGCGCAATTGCATGGCCAGCAGTACGATGACAAGGAGTATGATGCCGACGGGGAGAAGACGCCATATTGCATGACCGCGGGCTTGCCCGCTTGGCCTGGCTCGCATGTGGATCCCCTCGCTTTCATCAGGTCGCGGCAAGCTCCCCGCCAACCCATCGTAGCAGCAAGGAACTGGGGGTTCAAGGCCGGCACTCGCCGACTTGATTCCCGGCACAGATGGGATACCCTATGCAAGCGAACGAAGGGGCAAGCGGCCCTCCCTCCCGAAGGCTCCAATGCCTTCGGGAGGGTAAGGGTGAGGCGGGGCGCCGGGGGCAGGGACGTGTCGCCCAAAGGGCAGGGCGGATTTTACGAGAGTGCAGCATCGTTACAGAGTTTCCTGCGCGGCTCCTGGCCCAGCTGCCCGAGCCGCCAAGTCCCGAAGGGACGACAGGGTTTTGCCGGCGGCGTAAGCCGCCGGATCGCAGGAGCCAGAGGGTCAAGCCCC
>VGYV01001126.1 GCA_016872855.1 Planctomycetota bacterium | reverse complement strand
GCTGGCACATCTCGTCCAGCACGGCGTCCACGTCCAGATCGGGGTTCCACAGCACCTTCATCCAGACGTAGAGTGTGGGGGCCGTGTTGGTCCACTCGCCCAGGTTCTCCCCGTTGAGGAAGGCTCCGGCACTGATGTCTTTGACGGCCTGGTAGTGATCGCGCAGGAGGTGCGGGTACTGGTAGGGACCATAGGTCCAGGCGACGCAGTAGTCCCAGATGGTGACAGGAACGCATGCCTGCGCCCGGAAATCGCGCAGACGCTGGATCGCTTCCTCGAAGTTCTCCCGTTGAGCGGTCAAGGGCATTGGATAGGTGGTCATGGCGGACATGACCACCAGGTTGTCGGGGTACTGCACTTCCTTCCGACACCGGTCGTAGTTCCAGTAGGGCAGGTAGATCACCTTCTTGTCGGGCCAGCGCTTCTTGACCTCCTCGCACATTCGCTTGACGAACAGCGCCATGATCAGCGAGGGCCCGTCTATCCGGTCGCCGCCGGCCTTGGCGACCGTCTCCCGGCAAGCCGGACAGTGACAGTCCACGACCGTATCCCCCGGCGAGACGGTCACACAGGTGGAGGTGACCCAGGGACGGCCCCCGCCGCCCTTGCTCCAGACGTGTTCGCACCCCTCCAGCAGATACGCCAGGGCCTCCGGCGAGCTGTAACAGAACATACGGATGTTGCGTGTGCCGTCCTTCTTGAGCGCGAACATCTCCTTGTGCTTCTCGTGGAACTCCCCGGGTAGGTTCCCCAGGTTCTGGGGCTGGTGGACCTTGATCTTGTACGGCCAACTGCACCCTCCGCGCACCAGGGGCAGGTAGGCCGCCATGTTGACCGCTTTGACCCCCTCGGGGATGGCGCCAGATGGGAAGGAAAGCGGATCCTTGTCAGAGGAGCGTGCCTTCGTCGGAAGCCTCCAGCCCTCCCGCGGGTGGTACTCGCGCAGGCGGAAGACGGGCTGGTCGCTGTAGTGCACCGGCGGGACGGCCAGCGAGGCAGCGGCAGTGATGGTACGCCCGCCGACTTCGGTCGGCCAATACCATCGCACGCCGACAAACCGTTCCAGGAAGTCCGCCACGGCCCAGGCCGTGCCCTCGTTGCTCCACTGCGCCCACCGATCGCTCCCGGACGGCAGGGCCTTCGTGCTGCCCACGAGGTAGACACGGTTCACCGCGGTCTTGACGACGAACCCCTCAATCGGGAGATTCGCCGCGTCGATGTCGGCCCTGCGCGTTTCCGCGCAATCGCCGATCACGACGGCAGGCTTCTCGGCGGCCGGGGGCTCGCCGACCAGCGCCAGCGTGGCGCCGGTGCTCAGGCGGACGACCTCGACGAGTTCGTCGACCAGCCGCTTTAGATTCGCGCTGGGGTCGCGGTCGGCCACGTAGACCACCGCTTGGGGGCGTCCCTCGCGTACGATCTCGACGGGCGCGTGTGACGGCGCTTCCTTCCACGTCACGGGCGACAGGTCGCGTGGTTGCGGTTCAGTCCCGGCCCGCGCCGGCAGCGCCAAAGCAGCCGCCACAGCCGACACGGTGATGAGTTGTCTCACGGATCTTCTTCTCACGATCGCTGGCCTCCATCCAGTCGA
>VGYV01001125.1 GCA_016872855.1 Planctomycetota bacterium | reverse complement strand
TGATGCGCGATGATTGGCATTTCATTCCAGGTTTCTCTAGCGCTGGCGGCCGTGCCCTATCGGGAGCCCGCCGAGACAAAGGCGAAGCCGCCGGACCTGGCCAAGGCCATCGCCAGCCTGAGGCACATTGACGAAGGGAAGCTCACGGAAGCCCAGAAGACGAAGAAGGGCGCCGAGATTCAGGCAGCGTGGGCCGCACTCGTCGGCGCCGGCCAACAGGGGGCGTTGGCCCTCAAGCGCGAGATCGAAACCGTAGACAAAGCGAGGGAGAAGGACGATTTCTTCAAGCTGGGCGCGGCCGCGCTCCTCTGGCAGATCGGCAAGCTCGATGAAGCCGACGCGATCGCAAAGGTCTGGGCTGCTACGCCGCTCGACGCGCAGTACAACTACGTCTTCTACACCGCCTTCGAGGCGGCGCAGACCCAGGACCCGCGCGTCCTGCCGATGCTCAAGGCCTGCCTGCGCGACAGGAAGGGCAGCGTGTTCCTGGAGCAGCATATGCTGGACGTGAAATGGCCGTTGACCCACGCGTTCCTGTGGGGGCCATTCGGCCCCAAAGGGCTGCCTGCCCTGCACGAGGTTCTGGCGAACTCCGGTGACCAGGTCGAACGGCTCTCGGCCCTGTGCATTCTCGGTCGTATGCACTACCTGCCGGCGCTCGCCACCATCCGCAAGCTGGCCGCGGACAAGGACGACGGGGTCCGCCGCACCGCCATCCAGATGCTCGGCTTCTTCGGGCACCCACAGGACTACGACTTCCTGATCGCCGGCCTGAGCGCCAAGGACCCGGAGGAGGTGTACGCGCACGCATTCGCCTTGCTCGAGTACGAGGACCTCAGAGCGGTGCCGCATCTCATCCCGCTGCTCAAGTCGGACAATCAGAAGCTCCGCTACGAAGCCGTCGGCGCGCTCCGCCATCTGCTGATGCCTGCGGCCCTCGAAGCCCTGCATGGCCAAGCCGCGGCGGCGAAGGGGAAAAAGGAGAAGGAGGCCATCAGCAACTCCGTGGGCGACATCCTGAAGGAGCTCGGCCTCACGTGGGAGGCCTATGCGGCCAAGCCCCGGCGGAGAGAGCGGCCCTGCTCGGGGCCATTCGCCAGAAGGCGGAGGAACCCTACAAGCTCAACCCGGGCGACCGCCAGTTGTCCCACGACCAGCTCATCGAGGCCGCCAAAGAGTGGCGGCAGCGTCGCTCATTCCCAGGGGGCGACACCTACGCGTGGGTGCATGATCGCCACGTCTTGGCCGCCGCGACGGCAGAGGACCTGGACCTGCTGCTGGACGTCCAGGCGTTCGTCTATCGGCGTCTCTCCGACGAGTGTCTCTACGAAGTTGACGCCCTCGACAAGCTCGTGAGGCGGCTGGGCCGAAGCCGATACCGGGCCGCCGTCGGCCTCTGCGACAAGGTCGAACCCCGGGTGCCATAGCGCACATCGCGCTCGCCGCGTCACCCACGATGCACCCACAGCCACCTGAGTGATTCCCCATCTTCGGGCTCCAGAGGTGGTAGAAGCTAAGGAAAGGGGTAACTGCCGGCGGACACTACATAAGATATATTATCGGACGCAGCGCATGGCCTTGTTCTCTCCCCGCCA
>VGYV01001124.1 GCA_016872855.1 Planctomycetota bacterium | reverse complement strand
CGATGGCAGAGCGATCATCTGGCATCGCATGCCTAAGGCGAGAGGCGGGGACGACGAGTGGAAGGCCATCCCCCTCCAGGTGCCCACCTATCCAATGGTAATCAACCGCCTGACCGAGCTGCCCGATGGCCGAATCCTCGGCACCGCTGACTCCTATGAGGGCAACTTCATCTTCGACCCTGCCACAAGCAAGAGCGTCCACCTGGGCAAGAACCACCTCAGCCACTACGCCACCGCCATCCTCGACGGCAAGGTCTACATGAGCGGCTACCCCTCTTCGATCACCTATGTCCTCGACCCCACCAAGCCGTGGACCATTGGCGTGGGCGATCCCCTGCATAGGCCCATCCTCGAGACCGACGAGCGGAGCAATCCGCGGATGCTCGGCTACCTGAACAAGTGGGCGGGGACGCACAAGATGTACGCCGCAGCGGTCGGTGCGGATGGCCGCGTGTACTTCGGCGGGCGTTGGGTCCGCGACGGCTCGGGCGGCGGTTTCGCCTGGTGGGACACCAAGAAGGGCGAGGGCGGGGGATTCTGGCGCGAGTTCAGCAACGCCCAGATCACGCACTTGGCTGCGACCGACGGCGGGAAGCTGATCGTCATCTCAACCATGCGCGTGCGCGACGCCACCCTCGGCAGGCCAGAGCTCAAGCAGGGCAAGCTGTTCGTGTGGGACACCGCGGCTCAGAAACTCGTCCGCGAGATCGAGCCTGTGTTGGAAGCGAAAGGCACTGGCCTGGTCGTGGGCATCGGCGGCCCCCGCATCCTTGGCTGGACCGAGGACCCGACCGACCCGAAGTCGAGCATCCTCTACGGCGTGGACGCTGCGAGCGGCGACGTCGCCTTCCGCCGCAAACTCCCGTTCCCGCTCCCCGTCGGCCTCGGCTCGAACCAGATGGAGCCGCACGATTTCCGCCTCGGCCCCGACGGCAAGGCCTGGACCTTCCTCTCCGGCGCCCTCGTCCGCATCAACCCCTCCGACACCGCCATCGAGGTTCTCGGCAAGCTCCCCGGCGGCCGCCTCGCCTTCTCCGGCGGCGACCTCTACCTCTCCGGCTCCGACCACCTCCGCCGCGTCCGCGGCCTCATGGCGAAGGAGTAGAGGATTGAGCCCCAAGCCTGCCGCGATCAGCTTTGCGCTCGCCGCCCTCCTGGGATGCTCCGAGGCCGAGAGACCCACGGGGAGTGCGGGCGGCGCTCTGTCGGACCGATCTCTGACTCCAGAGGAGTACATCCGGCTCGGGCTGCCGGCGCACGACCGGCCGTGGTCGGGCGCAGACATGGCGAGGGCCGCGAACGTGCTCTCGGCGCTGGCCGCAAAGAACCCCGGGCAGCTCCCTCGGTATCGCGGCGAGCGTTCAGGTGCCGTCTTCGCCCGAATCATCGCTGATGACAATCTTGAATTCTTCCGGAATCGGTCGCTGCCTCTTGAGGCGCGAATGCCCGATGCTCTGGTGTACATGGAGAGGAGCAACGCAATCGGGAAGCTGTATGTCGCCGCCTTCGGCAAGCGCGCCGTGACAGGAAGCGAGGTCGTCGAACTCAGCGGCGCGCTTCTTCGCTTCTCCGTCGTCATGCTACAGTTGACCGGCGA
>VGYV01001123.1 GCA_016872855.1 Planctomycetota bacterium | reverse complement strand
GGGCCAGGGTTGCGTAGGCTAGTACTACTGTGTCATAAAGTATTATCGGCGCTCACGATGTGGCCGCACCAGGTGCAGGGGATCTGCTGGAGGAGGGCGCGGCTTCGAAGCCTGAGCATCGTCGGCAGTGACGCGGGCACGTGGCGCTCAGGCCGCACGGGGAGCGCCCCGCGGCTTGAAACCACGGGGTAGGCGAGCGGGGCGGAGGAAGGACAAAGGCTCAGGGGGGGAAAGCCGAGCCCGCTCGGCCGCCAAGAAGGCGTAGGCGGCGATGCATAACGACCCATGGTGGTGGAACCCACGCCAACTCCGGCCCTCAAAGTGATCCAGCCCAAACTCGTCTTTGAGTTCCTGGTAGTCGCGCTCGACCCGCCAGCGGAGTTTGGCGAGCCGGACCAGCTGCGCGGCCGCCACCTCGGCCGGCAGGGTGGAGAACCAGCCCTTGGTCGGGGCGGGCTCGCTTTTCGGCCACTCGATGAGCAGCCACTCCACCGGGCGCGGATGGTGACGGTGCTCATCGCGGTGCGCGGGCCGCACGCGAAGCCACGCGAAGCGCGAGCGCATGAAGCCGCGCGTACCTTGCCGCCAAGTGATCGTGCGCCACGCCTTCGGCGCCAGCTGCGCGGCGAGCGTGGTGATGGACACCGGACGACGTTGGCGCGTGCGCCGCAGCCGGGTAGGAGGCCGGCCCCGCCCGCTCCACCGGCGCGGCCCCAGGGGCTCCAGACCCGGCGGCCACACCGTGGTCTCCCCGCTGACACCGACGACGTAGGGAATCCCGCGGTGCGTCAGGGCGTCGCGGAACTCCGTGACGACCCCATAGCCCGCGTCCGCCACGACGGGCGCCGGAGGCAGCCCTTCGCGCTGGAGCGCCGTGATCGCCGCCAAGGCCATCTCCCACTTCGTCTGGAACGCGACGTCGTCCGGCACGCCCGCCGCGCGCCGCCGCCGACGGTCATTGGCCCACCCCTCCGGCAGACAGAGCCGGTAGACGACCGGGATACTGACCGCCTCATTGGCCAGGTTCAGCGTCACCGCCACTTGGCAGTTCTCCTGCTTGCCCAGCGCCCCGCAGTACTGGCGAGCCACCCCGACCGAGTGGCGGCCCTTCTTGGGGATGCTGGTATCGTCCACGATCCACGCGGCCACGGGGCCGTGGCGTTCCATCGGCTCCACGACCCAGTCGCGCGCGATGCGGAGCACGGCAGCGTCATCCCAGGGAGCGTGCGCGACGAAGTGGTGCATCGACTGGTGGCGCGCCTGCACGTGCCGAGGGTCCACGCGGGCCGCCATCGGCTCGATGCTCTTCCGCTCGCCGGGCAAACAGAGCCCCGTCAGGTACGCCCGCAGGGGCCCGTGACGATCCCGGTGGCCGAGGACGTGACTCAAACGCTCGAGGTACGCTCGAAACCGGCGGTCAGGGGCGGCAGAGGTGTGGGCCATACTCTCATGATCCCACACCGCCCCCGGCGATGTCTAGACTTTATGACACAGTAGTACTAGCCCGGTGGCCGAGAAGAGATACGTGGCCACTAGCAGGGCAAGCGCGGCAGGGGCCTGCCCCCAGTTCACGCCGAGCAACCCCCAGCCGACGATGA
>VGYV01001122.1 GCA_016872855.1 Planctomycetota bacterium | reverse complement strand
GAGATCGGGGTGGCCATTGAAGTACAGGTTCTCCGTGAGCACGCGCGAGTGCTTGGCCAGGCTGGCCGTGAGCATGTCGGAGAGCACGCCCGACATGATCGCCGGGCGCAGCATGTCGTCGAGCCGCCGCAGGCCCTTCTCGGCCAGCCGCGAATTCACGTCGAAGAAGAAGTCGTATACATCCTGCATGGCCATCTGGAAGTCCTGGTGGCGCAACTCGTAGGGCAGAGATGCACCCTCATTGAACTTCGCCGTATCAACCATGTTGCGAGCGATCGCCATCGCCAGACATCCTCGACCCGGGTGTTCACCCAGGGAGCATACGCGAAGGAAGTCGCCCTGTCAACACTGGGGCGTCACAGCATGGAAACAGGGTCCACGTCGAGGGTGACGAGGGCCTTGCCGGCGAGGCCGGCGTGGGGGCGGAGGGCGCGGGCGACGGCGTGGATGGCCCGGCGGTCGCGGGCCTTGACGAGGAGCTGGCAGCGGGTTTTACCATGCAGGTTGGCGAGGGGGCAGTCGGCAGGGCCGAGGACTTCGAGGGCAGCGGCCTCGGGGAGGGCTTCGAGGCGTGCGGCGAGGTCGGCGATGCGGCGCTCGGCGTCGGGGCGGCGCGGGGCGGCGACGACGATGCGCAACAGGTGGCCAAAGGGGGGGTAGCCGAGCTCGCGGCGGTGGTCGAGCTCGGTGTCGGCGAAGAGGCGGTAGTCGTGCTGCGAGGCGGCGACGATGCTCAGGTGGTGGGGGTTGGTGGTCTGGACGACGACGCATCCGCCGCGCAGGCCGCGGCCGGCGCGGCCCGCCACTTGCTCGACGAGCTGGTAGGTGCGCTCGGAGGCGCGGAAGTCGGGCAGGTAGAGCGCGGTGTCGGCGGAGACGACGCCGACGAGTGTGACCTGGGGGAAGTCGAGGCCCTTCGCAATCATCTGGGTGCCGATGAGGATGCGGGCGTCGCCCGAGCGGAAGCGGTCGAGGAGCTGCTGGTGGGCATCGCGGCCGCGGGTGGTGTCGGTGTCCATCCGCGCGAGGCCGAAGGCTGGGAACTTGCGGGCGATCTCGTCCTCGACGCGCTCGGTGCCGACGCCGAAGTGGCGCATCTGACCGGCCTTGCAGGCCGGGCAGATGCCCGTGGGGGGCTGGTGCTCGCCGCAGTAGTGGCAGAGGGCGACGCCGCGGCGGCGGTGGTAGACCATCGGCACCTGGCACTTCGGGCAGCGGAGGGCGTGCTGGCACCGCGGGCAGAAGACGAGGGTGGAGAAGCCGCGGCGGTTGAGGAAGAGCATCACCTGGCCCCCGGCGTCCAGGGCCTCGTTCATCAGCTTCACCAGGCGCCGCGAGAGGAAGCACCAGCGCTTCGTCTCGTGCATCTCCTCGGTCATGTCCACCACCTCGACGGGGGGCATGCGGAGGCCGAGGACGCGGTGGGCGAGGGCCACGTAGCCGTACTTGCCGCGGCGGGCGTTGTGGAAGCTCTCAAGCGAGGGGGTGGCGGAGCCGAGGACGACGAGGGCGCCGGCCCGCTGGGCGCGGAGCACCGCCACGTCGCGCGCGTGGTAGCGGGGGGCAGGCTCCTCCTGCTTGAAGGTGTTCTCGTGCTCCTCG
>VGYV01001121.1 GCA_016872855.1 Planctomycetota bacterium | reverse complement strand
CCACGAGTACTGGCGGCGGATGCGCTGCATGGCCTGCGTGGTGCTGCCGGCGACCCGCAACGCCGCCGTGCCCGCGAACCTGCGCGGGGCCACGCCCATCGCGGGCAGACACTTCCCCCTGAAACGCCAGTTCACGGCCTGGACGCGCGACGCCAAGAGCCTGTGGGCGTCAGCCGACAATGAGCTCCTGGAGATTGCCCTCGACGCGGCTCGCGTGACGCGGGTTTTCGGCCGTGCGGAGGGGTTGCCCGACGCGCTCATCTACCAGTTGCTCAGCGACGGGAGGACCGTGTGGATCGTCCACCGCGGCGGCGTGGCGGCTCTTGACGTCGCGCAGGGCCGGGTGAGGGACCTGCCGCGGCTCAAGGCCGCCTTTGCCCGCGTCCACGCCGATGCAGGTGGGGTATGGGTGGTCGCCGACACTGGGACGTTTCGACTGCGGGTGCCCGTCGCTGGCGACGGGCGCCCCGGCGACGAGCCGAAGGCGTTCCCCGCCCTGCCCACGGCGGAGCAGATTCGGCGAGTCGTCGAGAACGGCATCTGGACCGCCCACTGGCGGCGGCGGACAGCCCACCTCATCGCGGGTCCGGCCACCATTGGGGAGCGCCTCTACGTCGGCTCCTACGGCGACCTGTATGAGCTGGCGGACGGCAAGTGGCGGCAGATCGCAGAGGGCGCCTGGGAGCAGGCGGCGCAGGGCGGCAAGCTCTGGTTCCTCAACCCCCAGGGCCTGGCCAAGTACGACCCGCAGACAGGCAACACAAACGCCATCGCGCCGCCGGGGAGCGTGCGGGGGCGTCCCTCGCGGCTCCTGGTCACACAGGCCGCGGCCTGGCTTGCCTTCGAGCCGGAAGGCACGGGCAAGGAAGGGCAGCCGAACGGAGGCGGGCTGGCTCGCCTCGACCTTGCCACCAAAGCATGGCATGCGTGGGGCATTTCGGATTTCAATCGGCAATCGGCAATCGCCAATCGGCAATCAATGGTGGCCTGCATCACGGCCCAGGACGGCGCGGTGTGGGCGGCGACGATGGAGGGGCGCTACCGCAGCCTCTCGGCCCACCCGGGGATGACGACCACCACGCGCCTCGACCTCACGCCCACGAGCTTCGCGCTCCACCGCCACGATGAGAAGGCGGGCAAGTGGGATTCCTATCCCCTCGCCATGCCCGACCTGGAGAAACGCCTCATCTGCGGCCAGGACGGCCAGCGCAGCCCCGACGTGGTGGCCCCGCAGTTCATCGAGGAGCTGAGCGTGGGGCCGCGGCGCATCTTCGCCCTCGCGCGGCTCATGCCCAAGCAGTTCTTCGGCGGCTACTGGCCGTGCGTCGAGCAAGTGGCGTCGCGGCCGGCGGCGGACGCGGCGTGGGCCGCCGCATTCGTCCACCATCCCGACCAGCTCGGCCTCCAAGGCGAGCAGCCGCTCGTCCTCAACATCTCGAGCGGCGAGCTGACCCGCATCGGCTCGTCCCTCAAGGACCAGCGGTGGGAGGCCGTGGGCCACGACCTGGTGCTCGGCCTCTTCGCCCTCGGCGGCAGGCACTGGGCCGTGACCGAGAGCTGCATCGCCTTCTTCGATGAGGCCGAAGGCAAGTGGACGCGGCTCG
>VGYV01001120.1 GCA_016872855.1 Planctomycetota bacterium | reverse complement strand
GTCGTAACCCGGTTCCCGGCACGCGGCACCCGGCACCCTGTCGGCTCCCCGCTCACTCGAGGACGTGTATGTTGTGCTTTGCGCCGATGTCCTTGAGCTGCTTGGGCCACACGGTCACGGAGACCTCCCCGAGGTGGGCCTTCTTCAGAAGGAGCATCATCGTGCGCGACTGGCCGATGCCGCCGCCGATGGACAGCGGGACCAGGTCGTTCATGATGGCCTTGTGGTAGGGCAGCTCCAGCTTGTCCATCTGGTTGCTGAGCTTGAGCTGCTCGACGAGCGTCTCCTTCGTGACGCGTATGCCCATCGAGGAGAGCTCGTGCCGGCGCTTGGTGATGGGGTTCCAGACGAGGATGTCGCCGTTGAGGCCGTGGAACTGCTTGCCGCCCTCCTTGACCGGCGTGACCCAGTCGTCGTAGTCGGCCGCCCGCATCTCGTGGGGGTAGCCGTCGTTCAGGACCCAGCCGATGCCGATGATGAATACCGCCGGGTATTTTTGGAGTATCTGGGTCTCCCTCTGCTTGCGCGGCAGGTCGGGGAACATTTCCAGTATCTCCTCGGCGTGGAGGAACTTGAGCTCCTCCGGGAGCGGGGGATGGCCACCGTACTTCCGGAGCTCGGGATACTCCTTGTGGATCATCTTCTCGGCGCCCTTGATGACCTTCCAGATCCCCTTGACGGTGGTCTTGAGGTAGTCGAGGTTGCGGTCCTTGGCCGTGATGGCCTTCTCCCAGTCCCACTGGTCCACGTACGAGCTGTGGTCGTGGTCGAGGAAGTAGTCCTTGCGCACAGCCCTCATGTCGGTGTTGATGCCCTCGCCGACCGTGCAATTGAACTGCTTGAGGGCCAGCCGCTTCCACTTGGTCGCGGCCTGCACGATCTGGCAGTCCATGCGCTTCTCCAGTCCCAGGCCGCAGGGGAAGCCCACCGGCGTGCGCGAGCCGTCGCGGTCGAGCATGTCGTTGACGCCGCTCTCTACCGTCACGATGAGTGGCACCTCGATGGTGAACAGGTTGAGCTCCTTGTTCAGGCCGTCCATGATGAAGCGCTTGAGCTTGAACAGGGCCCTCTGCGTCTCCTTCCTGTCGAGAACGCTCTCGTAGTCGCTCGGAAGGATCTTGTCCACTGCCTCGTAGGTGCTTATCCCCGGACCCGCAAGGTCCGCCTTCTTGCCCGCTGTGATATCCGCCATATCCAGACCTCCCCAGACGCGGCGGCCGCGCGAACGCCCGACGGGCGCCGCAACCGCCCCGTGCCACCGGCGTGGGCGGTAACCGAATGGTCAGTATAAATCTGTTTAGTGATGCTAGTTACAATGTAGCATTCCCGATGTGACTCTCCCGGGCGGCGGCGTTGGGAAAAAGTATAAGACCTAGAAATCATTCCGACCATAATGGTGCCGCGGGGCAGCATCTCCGGTCTGCTTTCCTCCTACGACCCCAAGAGGCTCGCCGTCGCGACCGTCTGCTCCCACACGAGTCTTCAGATATTCGACGGGGCCCGCCGCGAGGGCTTCCGCACCATAGGCATATGCATCGGCCAGCCCCCCAGGTTCTACGACGCATTTCCGAAGGCAAAGCCCGACATGTTCTTCTCGGTGAAGA
>VGYV01001119.1 GCA_016872855.1 Planctomycetota bacterium | reverse complement strand
CTTTGCCCACATTTCGCGTCGGGCCGTACTGCGGACGAGTCTTGGCCACGGGCCCGCTTCGCGGGGAGGCAAAGCGGCATCTGCGATGCCGCACTCCATAATCCTCCCGCGTCACAAGGGGGCGGATCATGGAGTGCGGTGACGAAGTCGCCGCTTTGGGTTCCCGCGAAGCGAACAGAGGAGCGCGACTGGCGAGGTTGTGGGCAAAGCTCAGGGCATTGCCCTGGGCTGTCATAGCACGCTCCTTCAGAGCTGAAGACAGCGCGGCGGAACGGCGGGAGCTGGTAGCCATTTGATCATCTCCTACCTGGTAGGCGGCCGGGGGCGAAGACGCCGTGGGGGTCGAGGGCGGCTTTGAGGCGGCGCATCACGTTCCAGGCGGGGCGCTCGGGGGCGAAGACGTCATGCTGCTGCTTGAACTCGGCAGGCGCCTTCTCGGCCACGACGTGGCCGCCGGCGTCCGAGGCAGCGGAGCAAAGGGCAGCCCACTCCTCGTCCGATAGCGAGGCGAAGCCCAGCGTCACCCGCCCGCACCCGAAGTCGAGCAAGCATCGAGCCGGGTTGGGCAGCACAGTAGCCATGGCCGACACCGCGTTGAGCGAAACGTCCGCTCGCACCACAAAGGCGGCATCGTGAAGCGTCCGGTATGTCTGGGCGTGAATGCCGTCGAGAATGGGGTAGTCGAGCGTTTCCGCCTCGCCAAGCCCTGCGTTCGAGAGGACTGCCGAGCAGCCGTCGAGCTGGGCGGCGACCGTGGCGTCGAAGCCCTCGAAGCCGACGCAGCTCGTCCAAGGGGCGGATTCCCGCCAAGAGGCGGATCCCAGATTCGAGATTCCAGATTCCAGATTGGGGACAGGGGAGGCGGTGACGAAGATGGGGCAGAGCCTGGAGCGGAGGAGTTCGCTCGCGGCGGCGGCGCATTGGGCGAGGGTGCCGGAGGCGCGGAGGACACGACAGACTTCGGGGACGGCAGAGACTCGAAAGGTGAGTTCGGTAAGGAGGCCGAGTGTGCCGGCCGAGCCGGCGAGCAATCGCGTGATGTCGTAGCCCGCGACGTTCTTGATGACGCGTCCGCCCGCCTTGATGTGCTTGGCGGTGCCCGAGACGAAGCGGAGGCCCAGGAGCGCGTCGCGGGGTGCGCCGTAGGCGAGGCGTTCGGGGCCGCACGCGCCCAGGGCGACCATGCCGCCCACCGTGCAGCCGCCGGCGGGGAAAAGCAACATTGCAGAGTTGTTCAACTCTGCAATGTTTCTCTGCCCCAGCGGCGGGCGGAAGGGGAGCCATTGGCGATGAGGGGCGAGGAACGCCTGGGCTGCGGCGAGGGTCATCCCAGCGCCGAGGGTGACGGTCTGGTTGTCCGCATCGTGCTCAATGATGCCGGACAGCTTCTCGGTGCGAAGGGGGGTGACGGGCCGCTCGGAGAGGTTGCCGAAGTCGGCGCGGCGCCCGCCGCCCACTGGCAAAAGGGCCTGCCCGGCGGAGATGGCGGAGGCCACCATTTCGCAGGCCTCGCCCGCGGAGGAAGGGGTGAATGAAGCCGGGTGTTCGGTGTTCGGTGTTCGGTGTTCGGTTACAGGGGTCGCGGCAATGGTGGGGATGGCTTT
>VGYV01001118.1 GCA_016872855.1 Planctomycetota bacterium | reverse complement strand
CGCCGGGGGGAAGCGAATGGTAGCCATCGTGTCGAAGGATGTGGATCCGTCTCTCCTGCCCCAGCCCCTGCGGACCCGCCGATTCCTGGCCCAAGGCGCCCCCGAGGAGACAGCCGAGGAACTTGTGTCGGAGCCGTGCAGGCCAGAAAAACAGTGATTGGCGCACGGGGCTTCGACCGCGAGGGGAATCGCATTGGCCGCGGCGGCGGCCACTACGACCGCTACATGTCCCACCCCGATTTCCGCGCGACCCGCTGCGGCATCGCCTTCTCCGCCCAGGTCCTGGACGCCGTGCCGCACGCCGCCCACGACCTGCCGGTCGAGGTGCTGGTGACTGAGACTTGCGTGACGCGGGTGGTTGGCGCATAATGAGGGCAGAAGGAGGCCCGGCGGTGGCACCCTACGTCATGGACCTGCCGATGGAGACGTTGGCGGACTTCTGCCGCCGCTGGAAGATCACACGTCTGGAGATATTCGGGTCCGCCTTGCGCGATGACTTCGGGCCGAAGAGCGACATTGACCTGCTGGTGCTGTTTGCGGACGACGCCCACATGGGCATGCTCGCCTGGGCGCAGTGCCAGCGCGAGTTGGGCAAGCTCTTCAGGCGGCGCGTGGACCTGGTTCCCAGGGATTGCCTCAAGCCCCTCATCCGCGACGAGGTACTCGCCAGCGCAAAGGTGCTCTATGCGGCGTGAGGAACTCTATCTCGCCGACATCGTTGAGGCCGCCGACGCCATCGCTCAGTACCTGGCCGGCGTGGACCGCGACACCTTCCTCAAGAACCTGGAGAAACGCGACGCCGTCCTTCTCAAGCTCATCATCATCGGCGAGGCGGCGGCGCGCGTGCCCAAGGAACTCCGCGATAGGCACCCGCAAGTCCCGTGGGCCAATGTCATTGCTCTGCGCAACATGTCCGTCCACGTCTACTTCGGCATCAAGTGGGAGGCCATCTGGGTCACCGCCTCGGAGGATACCCCCAGGCTGCGGGGCCTCGTCGCCGGCGTGCTAGCCAAGGAGTTCCCTGACAGGCTGCCCTTCGCGGGTGGGGAGCCGCAGTAGCCCGTGTGTGCCGATTTTCGTGCCAGTTAGGGCGGCATCGCCTTCGCCGCCCAGGTGCTCGACGCCGTGCCCCACGATGCCCACGCCCCGCCTGTCGAGGTGCTGGTGACGGAGGATGGGGTCCTCCGCTGCGCCGGGCTGTAGTGGAGCGGCCTACGTGAAGTCAACGCCCACCACGGTCCTGAATCAATCAGGGATTTCACGCCCCGGTACGGGATTACTCGACAATCCCTATCTCGTCCTCGGTGAGGCCGTAGAGATCACAGACGAGACGGTCGATATGTCGATCAAGGGCAGCGCACCTGTTTCCGTAGTAGCTCTTGTCCTTGTCAGTCTTCGCCTTTGCTAATCGCTGTTTCGCCTTGATCATCGCTTCCACCTTCGCCACCAGTGCGTCGTGCGGAGCCCTATCCGAGGGGTTGGAGAGGTCTAGTACTGTGTCAATCTTGACATGATAGGTTACGTGGAGTATATTCCTCCTGTGGGGAGCCATCTTCCGCAGGAGGAGCGAATGAACAAGAAGTACCGCGTCGACTTGACGGAGGACGA
>VGYV01001117.1 GCA_016872855.1 Planctomycetota bacterium | reverse complement strand
ACTCGCCGACTATCCTCTCATATTCGTCGTGGGCACCAACCCTGGGCCCTGGTGGGCCCTGGGGGCACGGCCCTGGGGTCAGGTCGTAACTCGAAACTCTTCGGTTGACTTGGTTGGGACTGTTCGGGTGTTCGGGGGACACCATACGCATCCCCGACTAGCGAGTGGGCTCGAAGAGGTCGCCGACGCGGCAGCGGAAGCCGGGGACGACGTCGTGGCCGTCAAGCTCATCACGCTCGGTGAGGGTCTCGATGTCTGTCGCGCTGCGGTAGACGGTGACGGTGCGGCGGGCGGGGTGGACGACCCAGACCATTCTGGCGCCGGCGTCGAGCCAGGCGCTGACCTTGTCGGCGACCTCGCTGCGGGTGTCGCTGGGCGAGACGACCTCGATGGCGAGGTCTGGCGCTCCTTCGAAGAAGCCTTGCTTGTTCTCTACAGCCCGGCACCGCTCGGCGCTGATGAAGGCCACGTCGGGCGCGAGCACGGTGTCGGGATCGCTGGCGAGGCGGAACCCTGTGTCCGAACTCGCAATCTCGCCAAGTCGGTTCTTGAGCACGTATGATCCCAGGAGAACTTGAAGCCTGCTTCCCAGTACGCCATGCTCGAATCCTGCCGGGGCCATCTTCGTCAGCTCTCCTGAGACGAGTTCGTAGCGGAAGCCGTCCTTGGGCATCTGAAGCAACTGGTCGGCAGTGAAGAGTGTAGTGACGCTCATGGCAGGGTCTCCTTCTGCGCATCCATCAGTCTAGCGCTCGGGGTCGGCTTGTCAAGCGCGAGTTAGCGTATGCGGTAGGTGTGCACGGCCAACGGGGCGAAGGTGTCGGTGAAGGAGCCAGCGTCGGACTTGAGGGTGCGGCTCTCGTGAACGACCACGATCTCACTGCCAGCGGCCAGGCCCTCGACCTTGATGGTGGCTTTGGCCTCCCTGAGCCGCTCGTCGTAGTTGACGGTGAAGAGGTAGAGGCCGTCGGGGCCTTCCTTGGCCAGGAGGTCGAGCTTCACGTCGCCCTCGGAGGCGATGCTGGCGGCACGCTTGGGCGCCTCGCCGAGGATGGCGGGCGTGAGGCGGGTGATCTGCTCGTTGATCTCGCGGATGGCCTTGCGGTTCTCGTCGGGCACGCCGAACTGGTGGTACGAGGGCTTCCAGATGTGGGTGAAGTAGCCGATGGCCGTGGCGCCGCGGGTGATGCTCATCCAGACCTCGGCGCGGATGTGGGCGGGCGTGACCTCTTTCTGCCGCGCCAGGTCGCCGGTCCACTGGCCGCCCTTGCTCGTCTCGATCCAGGCGTAGACGGGCTTGCCGTCCGCCATCTTCACCAGCAGGTCGGTGGCCTCCTGGACGAGGTGTATCCACTCGGGCTTGTTCCAGCCGTAGATGGGGTAGATGTCGTAGCCGATGACGTCCGTTGCGGGCACGTAGCCTGGGTAGGCGGCGCGCAGTTCCTCTGGGATGCGCTTGAAGAAGGGATGGAAGTTGCCGGTGAGGGTCATGAAGATGGGGCGGGTCGGGTCGGCGGCCTTCATCGCCTTGTACTTCGGCAGCGTCTCGGCGGGCGTGGCGCGGGGCACGGTGCGGGGAGGGGAGAGGAGCGCGTTCTTCCCCTCTTTGTCAAAG
>VGYV01001116.1 GCA_016872855.1 Planctomycetota bacterium | reverse complement strand
CTCGACATCCTCGACGGGCACCTGGAACAGACCTGGGCCGGCGGCACCGACATGCTCCAGCGGGCCGTCCAGTACGTCCTCACCGACCCCGCCCCCTCGGTGCCCGTGAAGAGCATGGCCAACTGGACCGAGCCGAAGAAGATCGCCAAGCTCGAAGGCAAGGTCCACGGCGCAATCCCGGTGGACATCCTGGGCGATGGCCGACTCGCGCTCCACGTCCTCGGCGAGAGCGGCGACCGCGTGCTCCGCTGGGACAGGGTGAAGAAGGCCCTGGCCGACGCGACGGCGGGCCTCAAGCTCGGCGCCAAGTCTCACGCCGCCGCCTGGGGCGACTTCAATGGCGACGACCGCCTCGACCTTGCGTCCTTCGACGGCAAGTTGCTCACCCTGTGGCTCCAGGCGCAGGATGGCACGTTCAGCGCCAAAGGGAACGGCATCGAGCTGAAGGACGGCTGCCTTGCCCTGACAGCGATTGGCCTCGATGACAAGAGACGCGTAGGCCTCGTCGTCAGCACGGCGTCGTACCCGCTGTTGGTGGCGCCGGAGGGCGGGGGCGTGGACATGCTCAAGACCGGGTTCCTCGTCCCGCCCGTCGCGGGTAGGTTCATCGGCTCGAATCTGGGCGCGGCCCGGCCCTGCCTCATTGCCGACTTCGATGGCGACAACCTGCCCGACGTGCTCCAGCCCTTCGCCAAGGGCGCGGTGTTCTACAAGGGCAAGGGCCTGGGCGCCTTCGAGGGCGGCACCCGCCTCGAGGGCCTCGGCACGGGCGAGGGCGAGGCGGGGGCGTTCGTGGGCGACTTCGATGCCGATGGCCTCCTCGACGTCTTCATCGCCGCTGAAGAGCGCTGCCTCCTCTGGCACAACCGCTCCGCTTCCTCTGACCCGATAACCGAAGACCGAAAACCGAAAAGCGATTCGAGGACGAGGACGACGACGAGGACGAGCACGATCGAGTTTGAGGAGACCCTGCCCATTTCGGGCGAGATCGCCTACATCTCGAAGCCCAGCGGCATCGGGGGCATGGCCGGCGACCCCAACGGCGACGGGCGGCAAGATGTGCTCATCGTCTACTCGAACCGCGCGCCCCACGTCTTCTTCAACCGCGGCTTCCGCAGCTTCGGCCACGCACACGAGCTGGACCTCGATGAGAACCGCCTGCTCGACGCGGCCAACGAGGGCCAGCAGGCCGGCTGCCTCGCCGACCTCGACGGCGATGGCGGCCAGGACATGGCCCTCGTGCTCAAGAACGGCGAACTGTGGGTCTGCTTCCGCGACTCGGGCGGCGTGCCGCCCTTGGCCCTCCGCGCGGCCCTGCCCGCGGGCGGCTATGCCGGGCCGCTCACCGTTACCGGGTGGGCGGACAAGCGCTGCCTCGGCGCCTGGAACGTGTCGCCCGGCGCCGCCGACGCCTTCTTCGGCGTCTTCGAGCCCGGCCCGCTCAAGCTCCGCTGGCAGTCCCCGGGCAAGGAGGCCCAGGAGAAGCAGCTCATCGTCGAGGACAAGCCCGTCCGCTTCATCCTCAAGCCGTGACAGGAGGCACGCGATGCGAGTCGCTCTCTTGGTGGCACAGGCATCTTGCCTGTGGGCGGCGGAGGCGCCACCCGACCTCAAGGGCCTTCCGGCCA
>VGYV01001115.1 GCA_016872855.1 Planctomycetota bacterium | reverse complement strand
GGCATGCAGAACATCCGAGACGTCATCCCCTACCCCCGCACCCCCCGGAACGCCGAGTTCTGAGGGTGGCGCCGCCGAGAAACGGGCGGGCCTCCACCTGACGAGGCCCGGCGACGCCCAGACTCTGGTTCAGGTCCGTCGCGATGGCGATCCGTACGGAGGCAGTGCCTCGGTGTGCTCGTAGGGTGCGCTGTCGGTAGGTGTGGTGAACAGAGTCCCCTGGCTCTGTCGCCGCCGCCGCGCTTCCGCGGCCATCTCCGGGAACTTCTCAGCGAACTTGGCGTACGTCTCGCCCATGATCGTGTGCCCAGCCGAGTTGTCGGTGGCGAAGACCATCGAGTACAGCGGGCGCTTGGAGTTCCTCACGGCGAACGCGTGGGTCCAGGTGTATCCGAGTTCGTGCTCAAGGCGCCAGCGCATCAAGTTGACGTACTCGAACCTGGCTTCGTCGGGTTCCAGGCGTTCCTCGACTCGCGCCCCGTAGATGCGCTGCCACTCGTCGGTGCCGAAGACGCGGGTGATTCGATCGGAATCTTCGGGTCGCGGGTCGCCGGTCTTGGGAAGCAGACGGGTCATCATCCCTTCGGGGAAGAGCATCCACAGCTCGACCTTGAAGTTGCTCACACCCCGCTTGAAGCCGGCGAGCGTCTCCAGGGTCGTCCACCAGCAGTCGGGCCCATTGGGGTCGATGAACGCGAAGGCCGGGGCTCTTGGGGACAGGTCGCCCGCGCCGAGCACCTCCCCGACCGTGGTGTTCGAGTCGCCGGGCGTAACCGTGAAGGCGCGATCGGGGAACTGCGCCCGGAGCGCAGCCTCCAGTTCGGCGGCGCCCTCCAGTTCGAAGAACCTGAGATCGGTGAACGGCGGGCTGGTCTCCAGGGCGATCTGAGGGCTGCTGGTAACGGGTTCACGCGTGTCACGGTCGAGGTTCTCGGGGCCACCAGCGAAGAGGTCCAGGTACGTCGTCGTCGGAGCCTTCTTCGACGCGGCCACGGTGAACGCGTGGAGGTAGTCACGCAGCATGTCGAGCTTGCCCTGGGTCCACCATCCCCAGAGCCGCCGTCCGCTCACGACGCCACCGAGGCTTGCGGCATCTCGTCGTGAATGCGGCCGGCCAGGAGTCTGCCGCCGGCCTTGGGGGTTCGCCCGCCCCACTGCTTGAAGAAGAAGGGGACACCGGACTGCTCGCACCGGTCGCGGATCTCGGTCACCCACGATTCGGCGATGGGCCGCGCCTGAGGGCCGCTCTCGCCGCCGACGATGACCCAGCCGATCCCGGCGAGGTCCAACCCCGGCAGCGGCCCCAGCAAGGGCTCCAGGCTCAGGAACCGCACGGAGGCGGGGACCGAGCGCAGATGATCTGCCCGGTACAGGTACCGGCGGGTCTCGATACTGACGCCCAGCCAGACATTGGGCGGCCAAGCCAATGAGGGGGCGAGCGCGGCGAGCCGCTTGGAACGCTTGGTAAGGATCTGGTAGGTGTGCCGGGGGGTGTCGGCCATCACCTCGAACACCTGCTCGATGAACACCTCCGGTACCTCGGGGTGGAACAGGTCGCTCATCGAGTTGACGAACACCGCCCGAGGCTTGGCCCACCGGCGAGGGAGGTCGAGGGTGTCGGGGTGCAG
>VGYV01001114.1 GCA_016872855.1 Planctomycetota bacterium | reverse complement strand
TCCGCCATCACGGTGAACCCCTTCGTCACCGCGCAGGACTTCACCCCGGGCCTGGGCGCTTCGGCCGTGACCAACAGCCTGTACATCCATGAGTCCGTCACGGACGCGATCTGGCAGATTGACGCCCGCACGGGCGCTTTGGTGAACGCCTTCGCGCCGGGCGCGGGCCTGAACCTGGGCGTCAACGGCCCGGCCTTCTACGCGGGCGACCTGCTGGTGGAGAGCGAGGCCGCGGCCGACAACCTGCTGCTCTATGACCCCGCCACCAACGCCCTCTCCCGAATCCTGGCGCTCAACGGAGTCACCGCGATCACCGCGGTGGCCGTGCAGCCGGTGGACGACGCGCTGGACGGCCGCATCACCGGCCTGGTGACCGTGGGCGCGGCGGCCAGCGGCACGTTTGGCGTGAGCAGCGGTGAGCAGGCCCAAGTCGTAGCCACGGGCGATATCTTCGGCGTCTCCGCGCCCTTCGCCACGGGCGAGCACTACCTGGACATCGTGACGAGCGGCGGCAACATCCTGACCGATGTCGCCATCACGGGTTCGGTTTCGGGCGACATCGAGGCTTGGGCCAACAGCATCGGGAACGTGACCATCGGCGGCAATTTTGCCGGCGATGTTCTCGCCGGGTTGGGCGGGGACAGGGCCTTCGGCGGCGGTGACGACGCCCTCACCAGCACGATCGGCATCGTCCGGGTCGGGAACACCCTGGGAAGCGCGGTTCAGTGGGCCTCGGTGATGAGCACGGATGATATTACGGACGTGGTGCTGCCCAATGCCGCTGCGACGCACTATGCGATTGTGCAGACCGGCGGCACCCTGACCGACGCTTCTGGCTTCGACGTCCCCGGCAGCCTGACGGGCCGGCTGGTTGTGGCGCAGGACCTGCCCCAGGTGAACATCGGCGGCAGCATTGGGCCGCTGACCGATAGCGCCATCATTCTTCAGTCCACGGCCGGCACGATTGCGGATGTCGCCGCTTCCGTGGCCCTCGGCGATGGCGTGGGCGGCGACACCGTGGCCGGTGAGGTGGAACTCTTCGGGAACCTTCCGGCCACGCGCAGCATCGTCGTGAATGGCGCGGTAAGCGCCGGCGCGACCCTGGCGGTCGTGGTGGATGGAGGCGCGCTCGGCGCCGACGGCGAGGTGGCCCTCGACCTGCGCGGCCTGGTCTCCGGCGCGGTCACCGTCGGCCGCAGCGCCCCGGCCACCCTCACCAACCTCGTCGGGAACATTCTCGCCGCCCAGGACGTGGCCGACCTCTCCATCGTCGGCGACTTGCTGGGCGACGTGATCATCGCCAATGCGAATCCCGGCAGCGATCCGTCCCTCACCGGCACGTTGTCGGTCACCGGCGTGGTCGGCGCGGGCGGCGCGCCGGCCAACGTGACGGTGGACGGCGCGATTAACGCGATCAGCTACCAAACGGCCCTGAACGGCATCGTGACGTCCCTCGGCGGCAACATGGGCACGGTGACGGTTGGAACGCCGCTCACGGACTTGGCGCTGAACGCAAGCGGCGGCGCGGGCGCGGTGGATGACGTTCAGATTGCTGGCGTCGTGGTCGGCGGCACGCTGCTCATCAACGCGGCCGACGTCACCACGCAGGTGACCTCCAGCGCGGACGTGTCCGG
>VGYV01001113.1 GCA_016872855.1 Planctomycetota bacterium | reverse complement strand
TGTGCTGCGTGCCGAGCGGTTGCCGCGGCGCGGCCTCTATCTTCACGCCACCGACGACGGGGTCTTCTGGGTGAAGCTTGCCGCAAGGGAGACTGTAGAAACGCCGCCGCACGGCTGGCTGCCGCCCGATAAATCCATCCGGTTCGGCCCGTACCGCATTTCAGCACAGGTGGCGGGGCACATCGCTGCTTCGTTGAGCTTCCCGCCGGACCTGTGTGCCAAGGGGAGCCTGCCGGAGCCTCACCCTACTCTGGCAATCGCCTTCGGTGACAGGGAAGTGGCCCGGCGCCGGATCACCCGTCGTCTCACGTTGCTCGGGCGCTGCCGTCCCAGCGCGCTGCGGATCAGCAGTAACCATCTCTCCGCCCCTCACCTGCTCTTGTACTGGGAGGCCGGAACGCTTTGGGCCGTCGACCTTCTCAGCCGCAATGGAACCCGACTGGACGGGACACCGCTCCAGGCGGGCGTGTTCCCGCAGGGGAGTTCTCTGGCCCTCGGCGAGGTAGTCGTCAAGTATGCAGGACCCACGAACGAGCGGGCGACGGACGCCGTGCAACTGCCACTTAACACGACGACGGACGCCTCGATCTCGGAAGCCGAACACGAAGACGGAGAAGAGCCAACTCCAGTTCTCCTTCCGGCTGGGACGGACGAGAGCGTTGCGGAAGGACCGCCTTCGGTCGCAGAGCCTAGCCTCCGAGATCAACGGGCTGATCTTGAGCACGAACGACAACTGCTCGACGAGGAACGCGAGCGATGGCTTCGCGAGCAGGCGGCACGGCGGGCCGAGATCGAGCGCGAGCAAGCCATCGCCTTGGTCCAGCAGAAGGCTCGCGAAACCGAGTGGCAGGAGCGCCTGGCGACACTGGCTGCCGGGCAGGCCGCCCTGGTCGGACAACAGGCTCGTTTGGAGGCCGGGCATCGGGAACTTGAGAAGGAGCGTTCCCAGGTAGAATTCACTCGGCAGCAAACGGAGGCCGAGTTGGAGCGGCGACGCGAGGAACTGGATGCGCGGGACGCTGAGCATCAGATGGAGCGGGGGGCATGGGACGCCGCCAGGAAGAACCAGGAAGCCGATCTCCACGGTCTCGCCAGTCAACTCGACGAAGAGCGAAGCAAGCTAGCCGCGCTTCGGCAGGCCCTGGAAACGGAACGCCGCAAGTGGGAAGACCTCCGCTGCCAGGCAGAGCAACAACTGGCCGACCAACGACAGCAGGTCGAGGCCCGGCAGGTTGCGTTGGGTCAAGAGCAGCGGCGAGTCCAGGAGGAGCGGCAGCAACTGGAGGTAGACCGTCAGCGGAGCCTGGAAGCCGCCGAGGCCGAAGCCCAGTCCCGTGAACAGGCCCACGAGTCCGAATGGCGGCGGCTCGCCGCGGAACTGGCGGCGCGGCAGGTTGCGATCGCGCGGGAGCAGGCGATCGCCCACGCCCAGCAAGAGGCGCGGGAAACCGAGTGGCGGGAGCGCGTCGAAGAACTGGCTGCCCAGCGGGCCGCTCTTGCCGAACAACAGGCCCGCCTCGACGCCGTGCACCAGGAAATCGAGCAGGAACGATCCCAGGTGGAACTCGCACGGGAGCAACTCGAGGCCGAGCAGCAGCGACTCCAAACCGAGCAACAACGAGTTGAGGCAGAGCGGCTCG
>VGYV01001112.1 GCA_016872855.1 Planctomycetota bacterium | reverse complement strand
CGACTCGGCGTGCGTGGCCTCGGCCGAGTACCGCTTCCACCTCCCGCGCGTGTTCAAGCCGAACGCCCAGCCCGTAGCCAAGTTCCCTGGGTTCACCCAGCCGTTCCGCTGGGCGCCGCAGCAGGTCTACGGGCGGCCGGACTGGGACCTCGTGTTCCGCGCGTTCTACGACGTGGGGCGGGTGGAGAACACCCACAGGAAGACGTTCGAGGTTGACCGCACGATCCACGGTGCTGGGGTGGGCGTGGAGGTGCGGATCAAGGATAACTTCAGCCTCCGCTGCGACTACGGGGTCGCGCTGGATGATATCACGGACCCCGTGACCGACGAGAAGCGCGTGAGGTCAGGCGACCACCGCATCCACACGGTCTGCACCCTCTCCTTCTGAGTGCCCTCGGGGGGCGGGGGAGAGGCAACACTGGACTGGAGGACCACTCGATGCTGTCCCACGGTTCTGGTTCCACGGCCACGGCGCGGAAGGTGCCCGGCGTGTTCCTGTTGGCTGCGCTCCTGGCTGCCGCGCTAGGTGTCGCGTCGGCAGGCCCCATTGGCGAGCAGGTGGTGCGCGGCGACGTGGCGCTTCAGCGCCAGGACGGCCTGACCACGATCACGGCGAGCCACAACAGCATCATCAACTACCAGAGCTTCAACATCGGGGCCGCGGAGACCGTGCGCTTCATCCAGCCCGGCGCCACCGCGCGGGTCCTCAACCGCATCCTCACCCCCAGCCCCACCCAGATTGACGGCCAGCTCCTGGCCAACGGCCATATATACCTCATTAATCCCGCAGGCATCTACTTCGGGCAGAATGCCTTCGTGGACGTGGGCGGCATCCACGCCGCCGCGGGGCACATGAGCGACGGGGACTTCCTGGCGGGGATAGACCGCTTCACGGCCCTGGCGGGCGAGGTGGCCAACCGCGGGACGATCATCGGCAACTCCATCGCCCTGGTGGGCAGCCGCGTGGCCAACTACGGCTCCATCACGGCGGAGCAGGGCACCGTGATCATGGCCGCGGGCGAGGACGTTTACATCGGCCGCCGCGACGGCCGCATCTTCGTCAAGATCGAGGGCGGCGCCCCGAGCGGCGACGCGCCCCGCGTCGAGAACGCCGGCACCATGCAGGCCGAGGGCGGCGCCGCAGTCCTCGGCGCGGGCGACGCCTACTCGCTCGCCATCCGCACGACGGGCGTCCTCAAGGCCGCCGACGTGACGGTCGAGGGCCAGGGCAAGGGCGCCGTCCAGGTCGGCGGCACGGTGGACGCCTCCAACCCCAGCGGCCAAGGCGGCAGCGTGAAGCTCCTGGGCGAACAGGTGGGCCTCGTCGGCGCCACGGTGGATGCCTCCGGCGCCACGGGCGGCGGCACCATCCTCGTCGGCGGGAACTACCAGGGCAGCGGCCCCGAGCGCAATTCTCTGTTCACCTACGTGGGCGCCGACAGCGTGCTCCGCGCGGACGCGCGCCTGAGCGGCAACGGCGGCCGCGTGATCGTGTGGAGCGATGGTTCCACGGGCTTCTACGGCAGCCTTTCGGCCCGCGGCGGCGCCCTCGGCGGCAACGGCGGCTTCGCCGAGGTCTCCGGCAAGGCATACCTCCAGTTCGCCGGCACAGCCGACCTCCGCGCGCCGGCCGGGGCCGTG
>VGYV01001111.1 GCA_016872855.1 Planctomycetota bacterium | reverse complement strand
CTACAACCGCGCCTACGTGCAGCTCGACCGTTTCGGCTACGACGCCTGGTTCGATGGCCTGCGCCAGGGGCGGAACTTCGCCACGATGACCTCGTCCAGCCCGCCGGCGGGGAGCCAGGAAGCGGAGCTGAGCCTGGCGGGGACGAAGGAGAGCCGCCGCATCGGGGCCACCGAGATCGCATTCGATGGCAAGAGCGTCTACGTGGCGCTCCTCCACGCGCCGGGCATCTGGCACGAGCACCGGCTGCCGCAGCCCTGCGCCGACCGCGACGTCGCGCTCGGCTGGAAGCGGCCCTTCCAGGCGAAGTGGCGAGCAAACCTCTGCGCCCAGCGCCGAAGCGACTCCTGGGACTTCTTCGGCAAGGAGCTGGCCGCGCTCTGCGCCGCGATGCGACGGGAGGGGCCGGGTGGCGGCCCGCTGCTCGATGAGGCCGAGAGATGCGCCAAGGAGGTCGAAGCACTCTATCAGGAAAAGCTCCCGACCATCAGGAACCCCCCGCGCGCGGCACAAGCCGGCCAGCGAATCAGAGAGCTGACGGCCAGGCACGACCCCGAGAACCTCGGGGAGTGCAAGACCCTCACATACGAGCTGCGCGAGATCGCGGGCACGCAGCACCGCATGATCGGCGACTACAGGGTGATGGTCAAGCGGCTCAGGCAGCAAGTGGCCATCTACGGAGCGGAGGATTCGTCGGCAGCGAAGATGGCAGGGAGGATCCGCAAGCTCGCCGCAAGCGTCCTCAGAAGAAAATACGGGGTGGAAGGAGACTGAGTACAGCCTCCCACAAATAGGGGGACAAACTCGCTCAAGCTCTGGTTCGCTGCTCCCAAAGGGAGCTCAGTGGGTTGCCGGCGGCTTCAGCCGCCGGACCCAGGCGCTGGAACCAGCCAGTCCCGAAGGGACGGCAGAAAAGGGCGGTCCCCACGGCCCGGCGCACTGCTGTCCCTTCGGGACTGGGCCGTGGGTGCGCCACAATCCGGCGGCTGAAGCCGCCGGCAACCCACTGCCGTCCCTTCGGGACTCCGATCTTGTCCCCCTATTTGGGGGGGCTGTACTGAGGATTGCGGGGGGCCTGTCTGGACTATGCTATGCTCTCCGTCATGTTCAACCCCACGCCCGCCGGGAGAAGTGCTGTGGACATAGCGCGTTGGCCCATCGTCGTCCTTAGCATCCTCCAGGCGGCCGGCGGCATGGCCGCCGTTCAGGGCCAGCCGAAGAGGCCGCGCGTGAGCCTGCCGACCGACAAGGAGCAACGGCACGAGGCGCTTGTGACCAGCGACCGACATGAGTACGTCGTTCGCTTCGGGGGCCTGGTGGACGGCGCCATGACCCGGATGCCCATCAGCTACGGGGCGTACCACCAGGGCTGGCAGCCGAACCTCTTCGCGCGGATCGAGAACGTGGGCGAGACCGACGTCGTGAACCCCTGGCTCACGGTCAACAGCCGCGGGGATTGGCGGACGGTGCAGAAGATCGCCGAGGAGGCCACGCGCGGCTGCCAGAGCGACGCCGAGAAGGCCCGTGCCATCTGGGAGTGGGAGCGGCATCACCGCTTCCACGCGACGACCTGGGACGGCGAGGTGAGCGACGCCGTGAAGGCGCATAACGTCTACGGCTACACCCTCTGCGGCGACGACGCGC
>VGYV01001110.1 GCA_016872855.1 Planctomycetota bacterium | reverse complement strand
AGCTCGCAGAGGAGGGCACTGAAGACGTGTAGAGCGGGCGAGAGCCTTTGGAGTGCGGCGACGCAGTCGCCGCTTTCCCTGCCCGCGGAGCGGGCAATCGGGGGCGGGGACGAGGGCCCGCCCCTTGCGTTCCGCTTCGCGGGGATGGAAAGCGGCATCTGCGATGCCGCACTCCAAAGCTGCCGCACTGATCAGGAGAACTGCCAATGGCTTTCATCCCCCACCCGCGCTGGGCGGGCCGCCTGGCCCGCGACGAGGACGGGAAGCTGAAACACCACGCGGTGGACTTCACGGCGCTCGACCTTAAGGAGGGCAAAGGCATCCCCCGCATCGGCGGGCTGGCCTGGGGCGTGCCGTTCACCCTGGCGCTCCGGGGCCACGGCGACCGCTACAAGGCGAAGGAGAAGGCGAAGGGCTTCGAGCTAGAGGTCGGCAGCAGCATCGTCTTCGAGGAGGCCGACCAGCTCATCCTCCCCACGGGCGAGGTCTGGACGCCTGAGTGCGGGCTGCTCAAGACCACGCTCATCCTCGACAAGAAACCGCCGACCAACGCCTGGGCCTTCGACCTCGCCTTCCCCGCCGGCACCGCGTTCGCCTGGCAGCCCGAGCTGACCCAGCAGGAGCTTGACGAGGGGGCGCGCCGCCCCGACTGGTGTGTCGGCAGCTTCGCCGTCTTCGACACGGCGGGGGCGAAGATCGCCCACGTCCCCCGCCCCTTCGCCCGCGACGCCGATGGGGCCTGGACGTGGGCCACCCTTGGCCTGGCGGGCGCCGTCCTCACGGTCACCGTGCCTCAGGCATTCCTCGACGCGGCCCGCTACCCCGTCGCCGTGGACCCTACCTTCGGCTACACCGCCATCGGCGGGTCCACCATCACGTATCTGAACAATCGGGCCTACGCCTCGGCCAAGGACACGCCCGCCGGGAACGGCACGACCACCTCGCTGCACATGTATTGCAGTGAGAATGGCGACGCGGGGCAGCGGTTCACCCTGGGCCTCTACGCGGACAACGCGGGCAGCCCCAGCACCCTGGTGGTGGACACTGCCGAGGGCGACCCGCCGAACGGCTTCGCCTGGGTGTCGCTGCCCACTGACAGCGCCGCCAGCGTGACAGCCGGGACCTACTACTGGATCGCCCATAACTCCAAGAACGCCAGCTTCCAGGGCAAGTACGACTCGGCAACGGGAGCGATGAAGTACGGCAACGCCGCCTATGTGGCAGGCGCCATGCCCAGCCCATTCCCCGCCATCGCGGGCACGCTCAACTACAAGGCTTCGATGTACTGCACCTACACCCCATCCGCCGCGGGCAAGGCCCCGTGGCATCTGTTCTTCCCTCGGAGCACCTGAACGACTGGGGTCGCTCCCGTTCGGAGCCCCGCCTTTAGGCGGAACGGCGGGAGAAAAGACCGCCTGAAGGCGGGACTCCAAACGAGTTCGCCCTTTGAGAATGCGGGGTCACATCTTCATTTATCATTTATTCGCCTCGCACTCGCCGCCCCGCGCCAGGGGCAGAGCGTGAATAAATGAGGCTCTCCGGGCTTTCTTGTGGGTGCCCACAAGGGGGGCGCCAAGCCGAGGAACCCTTCTACCTCCCTCAGCATAGGCATGGCAAGGACTTACGCCGAAATACACCTGTGCCGGCGC
>VGYV01001109.1 GCA_016872855.1 Planctomycetota bacterium | reverse complement strand
GTTGCTGCATGATCGCGCGGTGCTATGCAGAGGAGCAAGGGGACAGGGGCCTCGCCAAACGCAACGGAGACAACACGATGATGAGAAGAGCCGCTGTGGCCATCGCGTTCGCGCTGGGGTTCTGCCCCAGCGCTTCGGCCGGCCTCCTGGGCGTCCCCGAAGCCTACACGCCGGAGAAGTCCTGGCCCGTCATCGTCTCGCTCCAGGACAACCCCGACCCCGCCTTGACGGCCAAGAGCCCCTACTTCCTTGTCCATGCCGGCGGAACCGGCGTGGAGTGCTCGACCAAGATCCACAACTCCCTCAGGGAGCTGGCCGCCAAGTACAACATTGACGTTGGCCGCATCTACGGCACCGGCTTCTCGCGGGGCGGCCACGAGCTGCTCGAACAGGCCTGGCACTACCCCCACCTCTTCGCCGCCATCGCCCCCGTCTGCAACGACCTGCGGAGCGAGCCCAAGGTCTTCTACGTCAAGTACATCCAGAACACCCCCACACTCCTGCTCCACGGCGACCGCGACTCATTCGTGAGGACCGGCGGACGCGTCCACGAGCTCATGAAGGCCGCCAACTGCCCCGTTGCCTGGGCCACCTACCCCGGCGGCCACACGCCCGAGGCGCCGTTCAAGAAGGACATCTCGCTCCTGACCAGCTTCTTCGAGAAGCACACCTTCGACCCATTCCCGAAGCAAGTCACACACGTCGTCGTCCATCCTCGCTATGCCCGGGCCTTCTGGGTGGACGGCTACCTGACCGCCAGCTTCCTGGACAAGCCGCCCGCGGCACCAGAGGGAAAGGCCTCCGGCTTCCCTGGCGCCATGCTCAAGCCCTACGCCCACCGTCAAGCCGTCTTCACCGTCAGCGTCAAGGAGGGCAACCGCATCGAGGTCCAGGCGAACGAGCACCTGGCAGCGCTCGACCTCTATCTCACCGGAAAGCTGGTGGACATATCCAAACCGGTCACCGTCACGATGGAAGGCAAGACCCTTCACGAGGGCCTGCCGGCCTGCCCCCTGAAAGTGAAGCTCCGGGAGAGCGCTGAACTGAGGGCCACGCACCTGAGGCCCCTGTGGGAGGAACTGACGGAGATCCAGAACAAGGTCCAGTACACGCCCGTTGCGCCCAAGTAGGCCCGAACGGACGGAACTCGGACCACAGGTGCCCCCCTGGCGCACCGCTCCTGGCGACGCACCAGACCAGCCGTGCAAGGAGATGGAGAGTGGTACGCCTGGAGGGACTCGAACCCACGACCCGCGGATTAAGAATCCGCTGTGAAGTCGAGACGGCGCAAGGACTTACGGCGAGCGAGTTGCAGAATCGTCAGCGCGGAGAGGCCGAAATCGGGCAGTTCGGGGGGGCGTCAGCGGACCCCGGGTTGGCCGAAGTCAAGGGGGTCTGGCGCAGCCTGTCGGCCACGGCGCGGGCGGCGGTGCTGGAGGTGGTGCGGCTTGACTTGAATGGCCGCCGGGCCGCCGACGCGATGGTCGCGCGGGAAGCCTGGCGGCAGGTCCGGCGTCAACGCCGCCCAGTGGGGAGGGCCGCACTGTGAACGCCACTACGCCCGACGCTCCCGCCCCTCTGCCTCTGCAAGCCGTCGAGGACGGCCCCACGTGCCCGCCACGCGACGCGGGGGCGTCCGCGCGACACCTG
>VGYV01001108.1 GCA_016872855.1 Planctomycetota bacterium | reverse complement strand
CCGCAGCCGCCTCACCCATTGCTCGGACCCGCTGAGGTCCATCGTCAGCTCCTCTCGGCCGGGGTCTCACTTCTCGACAACGACCACGAACTTCTGCTGGGCATGGCCCCCCTTTTCACTGGTCACGTTCAGGGTGACCTCGTTGGCGCCGGCGTCGCCGTCGCCGGGCGTGCCAGTGAGGTGTGAGCCCTCCAGCTTCAGCCACGGGGGGCCAGTCTCCAGTACCCACTTGGGCTTCTCGCGGCCCCAGAAGGCAGCGTTATAGCCGGCCCTGCACGTGAGGTGCCCGATGGAGGCGATGGCAGCGGCCTCGTAGCGGTAGGGCCGCCCGACTCTGGCGATGGCTGGCGGCTTCGTGAAGATGAAAGGGCGTGGGAACTCGACGAAGTCCGACGGCCCGCTGTCGTTGCCCTTCTCGTCCACGGCGACAACGCGGTAGAACGCCCGGTTGGCGTTGGGGAAGGCGAGGGCCGGCCCCACGACGGCCAGGCGTCGCTCCCGGGTCTCGGCAGCGAAGTTCGCCGGGGTCTTCACGTCGCCAAAGAAGGGCTCGCCCTGCTTCCTGGCCTTGTACTCCTCCATCGTGTCGCAGAAGCCGTGGCCCATGCGCACCACGTGGTCGGTGTCTCTGGCGGTGAAGCCCTTTTCGTCGCTGCCGTGGACCTTGTAGCGGACAGGCTTGCGCCCCTGCGGGTTGTCTTCCCAGGTAATCTCCACGGTTCCCTTCTCGGGGTCGGGCGCCGCTCGCAGGTTGAGCGGCACACCCGGCGCGGCGCATCGGAAGGAGAACCGCTGGCTCCAGGAACCCCAGACGCCCCGGCTGTCCCTGGCCCGGACGCGCCAGTAGTAGGTCGTGTCGGGATTCAGGAGGCCGGTGAATGGGACTGTCCACTCGGGCTTGCCCCGCGAGGGTGTCAGAGAGGTGAGCTTGTCGAAGTTGGGGGAGAGGACCCAGCGCAGGTCCTCGCGCTCGCAGACCTGGACGTGGTAGTCGGTGATGGTGGTTCCCTGGTCGGCGGTGGCGGGGGACCAGTTGAACGTGAAACGCGTCCCTTCCACCGTTGCGCCGTCCTGCGGGAAGAGAGGCGCCTCTGGCGCGCGGGGCGGCTGCCAAGCCGTGCGCTCCAACTAGGCGTGAGTGATCCGCACCTTGCGCTCGCCTTTGGACTCATCGGTATAGCAGATGCGGTTCTCCCCGACGGTCAGCTCCGGCATGCCGAGGAGCGACATCTGGACGTCCGCGTCGAAGAGAATGCCGTCCAGGCCGACGCTCCCGCGCTCGGCGCCCTTCATCTCCACCCGCACGAAGCATGCGTACATCGGCTTGCGGCGCGGCGAGAGGAGCTTGTCAATGCTCACGGCCTCGTCAACCCGCCCGCGACGCTTGTTCTCAAAGACCTCTTGCCAGGCCTTCCCGTCGGGCGACCAGCTCAGGCGAAAGGCATCGGCTTCGGCGGCGCTCTGGAACTGGCACGTGATCGTAGCGCCCACGATGACGTACGGGCTGGCGATCCTCCAGACCACCGTGGCTGGCTGGCCCGGCTGCTTGGGGTGGAGATTCGGCCTGAGGCCATCCTCGGCCGTGCAAGCGACGTTTTCCTCGGCCGTGATCCCGCGCCGATACAGTGCCTTGTCGAGGGGCGGGCGATA
>VGYV01001107.1 GCA_016872855.1 Planctomycetota bacterium | reverse complement strand
CGACCAGCTCTCCCGGGCCGCCGACGGCAGCGTCCTCGTCGCCGCCACCACCGACGAGCCCGATCCGGCCGCCACCCTTCCCGACCCGAACCGCCCCTGGTTCTGGCGCTACAGCGGGCAGAAGCTCACGCAGTTCTGGCGCAAGTACCCGGACGCCGTGCAGCCATTGCTCGCCGTCGCGGTGAACGCCCGGCGGGTCTACTGGGCCTCGACGTGGCCGATCCCCAACGGCGCCGCCTTCGAGAACTTCGAGCTGAACGAGCCCTTCCTGCAGGGCCAGACGACCGCCTTCGGCCTCACCCCCCTTTCCCCCAACCAACTCCTCGCCTCCCCCTAACCTCCGCCGTCGCCGTGCCGTCGTCGTCGTGCCTGCGAGACTCCCGTCTCGCAGCCGTGCCGTTGCCCTGTCCTGGGACCGCGCGCTCCCAGCGCGCATGCCGTCGCTGTACTTCGCACTCATCACTTCGCACTGCCGTCCTCCGTCTTCCCGCAGGTCCCTCCCCCTCTTCCGTCGGATACCGACTTGCCTTCGCCGACTTCTGCTCGTCTCGTGCGCTGAGGAGTGTGATCGCCTTGGCCGAGTACACGCTCTCGACATTCCAGCGCGATCCCGAGCATGTCCAGGTCCGCTTCGCCGCGGGAACCGCCCCGCCGTCCGTCCACGAGCTGTCCTCCGCCGCGGTTTCGGCCTTCGCCGCCTCCGTGGAAGCGAAGCTCCAGCTCATCGGCAACCACGGGAACTGGCTCCAGCCGCAGCTTGACCTCGGCCGCGCGCTGTACCGTTGGCTGCGCGAGGTCACCGAGGGCCGCATCGACGCGGCCGTCGCCTCGCCCGGAACGTTGACCTTGCGCCTCGACCTCCTCCCGGAGCTACAGGTCCTGCCGTGGGAGCTGCTTGCTCGCGATACCTTGCTCGCCGATCACGCCACGCGCCCCTTCTCGCCGGTGCGCGTGTGCAACGCGACACATGAGTGGCCGGAGCAGGCGAACCGTCCGCTGCGCGTCCTCTTCATGGCCTGCTCGCCCGTAGACCTGCCGGAGGACCGTGTGCTGCGGTTCGAGGAGGAAGAGAGCCTCATCCTCGATGCAGCAAAGGGCCGTTCCATCGAGCTGGAGGTCGAAGAGAGCGGCACCCTCGACGGGCTGAAGCAGCGACTCGCGGACTTCGGCGACGGGCACTTCGATGTCGCGCATCTCACCGGCCACGCGAACATTGTGGATGGCAATCCGTACTTCGCCGCCGAGGATGACTTCGGTCAGGCGAAGCCCGCCTTTGCCGACGACTTCGGCGAGGCCTTCGGCACGATCTGGCCGCGGGTGGTGGTGGTGTCCGGCTGCAAGACGGGCCAGGCCGGCGCGGGCGGCGCCTTCCCCTCGCTCAGCGAGAAGCTCGTCGAGTCCGGCGCGGCGGCCGTGGTCGGCTGGAGCGCGAGCGTGGCCGACGCGACCGGCAACGTTTGCGCGCAGCACCTCTACAGAGAACTCTGCGCCGCCCGGCCGCTGTGCGAGTCGGTCGCCGAGGCCCGCCGCGAGCTGCTCAATGCCAACCGCTCCGACTGGCACCTCCTCCGCCTCTACGCCGGCCGCGGCCAGCTCGGAGCGCTCGTCACCCCGGCCAACACGACGGGCCGCGCGCGCGTTCATCTCCGCCCT
>VGYV01001106.1 GCA_016872855.1 Planctomycetota bacterium | reverse complement strand
TTGGTTTCGCATCCGCTTGACGGCCTCGAAGAGCTGTGCCCGCCGCGGGTTGTTGGCCAGCAGCTTCTCCACGTGCGGATGCTCGGGGGCAATGGCCATGAAGGTCACGCCGTACGTCGTGTCCGGTCGCGTGGTGAAGACCGGCATCTTCTCGCCGTCGAGCGGCGTGCCGGGGGCGGAGAGCGTGAAGTCGAGCCGCGCGCCCTCGCTGCGGCCGATCCACTCCTGCTGCATCTTCAGCACACTCTCGGGCCACTTGCCCACCAGCTTCGCGTGGCCGTCCAAGAGGCGCTGCGCGTAGCGGGACATCGCGAAGAACCACTGCTCGAGGTCCCGCTGCTCCACGGGCGTGCCGCAGCGCTCGCAGCCGCTGTCGTGCACCTGCTCGTTCGCCAGCACTGTCTGGCACGATGGACACCAGTTCACGGGCGCCATCTTCTTGAACGCCAGCCCCGCCTTGTAGAACTGGAGGAAGAGCCACTGCGTCCACTTGTAGTAGCCGGGGTGCGAGCAGGCCACCTCGCGGCGCCAGTCGTAGCCCAGGCCGGCCCGCACCATCTGCGCCCGCATCTTGTCAATGTTGCGCCTTATTGAGACGGCAGGCGCGAGCTTCGCCTTGATCGCCGCGTTCTCGGCGGGCAGCCCGAAGCTGTCCCAGCCCATCGGCGAGAGCACGTTCTCCCCCCGCATCAGATGGTGGCGCACGATGCTGTCGCCGATGCTATAGCAGATCACGTGCCCCATGTGCAGCGCACCGCTTGGATACGGATACATCGTCAGCACGTAGAACGGCGGGCGCGAGGTATCGGCTGTGTCGCAGCGGAACAGCCCGGCCTCCTGCCAGAACCGCTGCCACTTCGTCTCGATCTCCGCGAATGGATACGAACCCTTGGCCATCAATGCCTCCTGGCTCTGCCTGAAACGGCGAGCCGGGATTATAGCACCCCCTCCTGCTGCGCGCAAGGCCATGAAAATCGCTCATGCCGTGGCGACAGACGGCGTACCTGTTTGGCCAGGCTAGCGCTTCCCCCCTCTCCCTCGGGGAGAGGGTTGGGGTGAGGGTGCTTGTGCCCGCGCCAGACTCGCGGAAGGCACCCTCACCCCGCCCTCCCCCCAAGGGGGAGGGAGAGAAGCCCCCTCTGGCTGAACGCGTACCAGACGGCTCGTCCGTCGCCTCCCGCGGCCGCGGGACAGGCGAGCCGCCTTGACATCCAGGGCGCAGGCAAGTAGAATCCTCGGTAGGAGATTGCCCTCTGCGGGGTGAAGGCATGGGACGCTCGATCAAGTGCCCACACTGCGGCCAGGTGATGAAGATCGGCGAGGAGGCAGCCGGGAAGCGGGTGGACTGCCCGGCGTGCAAGAAGGCGTTCCGCGCGCCCCAGGCCCTCGCCGCCGCCCCGCCTGAGAAGCCGGCCAAGCCCTCCCCTGCCGCGCCGAAGCCCCTTGCCGCGGCGCCACCGGCCCCCGCCCAGCCCCCGCCAGCGGCGGCAGGCCGCGTCTGGTTCTTCCACGTGGACGGCCGCAACGACGGGCCACACGCAGCCGAGACCGTCCTCGAGCAGGTCAAGACTGGGCGGCTCGACGCCGATACCCTCGTGTGGAAGGAGGGTATGGGCGACTGGCAGCCGCTGCGTGAGGTTGCCGACTTCCGTGGC
>VGYV01001105.1 GCA_016872855.1 Planctomycetota bacterium | reverse complement strand
TTGTTGCCCAGCGCCCGAATGAGCTCGGGGATGGCGATGAAGGCGTCCGCCTCGCGGCAGAGGCGGTCGGCCGCCTCGCGCCGCGCGCCCTCGTCGGCGCTCTCGAACGCCGCGATCAGGCTCCGAGCCTCGCGCTCGTACGTGGTCGGGAACAGCCCCAGGTGGAACACGTCGTCGCAAACCGCCACGCCCAGAGCCGCGGTGTAGAGCACGATGCCGAGCGTCACGAGCGTGCCGCGGTGCCGCTTGAGGAAACCGCTCCTTGGCTTGGGCTCCGGAATGCCGCTTGCTTCCACGATGAGATGTTCCTCATGCAGGCCTGCACCGAAACGAAAGAGGATGGTTGGTCGAATGGATGATTGGATGTGTGCAAGAGCGGGCTCTTGTTCTTTCATTCATCCATTCATCCACCCATCCATTCATCCCCTCTTTCACAGTGCATCGAGCGCCGCCCTCTCCTTGTCGAGATATTGCCGCTGGCGGGCCATGAGGTTCGCAAAGTCCACCTCGTGGGCGTCGAAGTCGGGGCCGTGGACGCACGCGAAACGCGGCTTGCCGCCCACCAGCACGCGGCACCCGCCGCACATCCCCGTCCCGTCCACCATGATCGGGTTCAGGCTCACCACGGTCTTGATCCCGTGGGGGCGGGTGGTCTCCGCGACGGCGCGCATCATCACCGTCGGGCCGACGGCGAACACGAGGTCGAGCTTCGAGCTTCGAGCTTCGAGCTCCGAGCTTCCGGACTCACCCGCTCGCGGCTCGCGGCTCGTGGCTCGTGGCTCGATGAGCTCCTTCAGGCGGTCGGTCACGAAGCCCTTGGCGGCGTATGAACCGTCGTCAGTCGTCACGACAAGCTCATCGCTCGCCGCGCGCATCTTGTCCTCCCAGAAGAGCAGCGACCTGTTCCGCGCGCCGATGATGGAGACGACTCGGTTGCCTGCCTCCTTGAGTGCCCGTGCGACGGGATGAACGGCTGCGATGCCCACTCCGCCGCCCACGCAGCAGACCGTGCCGACCTTCCCGATGTGGGTCGGGATGCCCAGCGGCCCGGTAACGTCCAGGATGCTCTGGCCCGGCTCCATCGTGCCAAGGACCTTCGTGGACTTGCCGATCTCCTGGACGACGATTTCCAGCTCGCCCCGCTCGCGGTCGAAGTCGGCGATGGTCAGCGGAATCCGCTCGCCCGTCTCCGTGCCGCGGATGATGATGAACTGGCCCGCCTGGGCCTTCCGGGCCACGAGGGGCGTGCTGATCGCCATCATGAACACCTGCTCGGAGTAGCGCTCCTTCCGCACGATCTCGTTCACCGGCCCGTTCCTTTCGCACAGGGGACCACTGACGGCCACCCCCAGACTGTACTTGCCACGGCGGAACCTGTCAAATCGTGCCCTGTCTTGAGCCCCGAGAGGGGCGTACTATAACAGCCCAGGGCAAAGCCCTGGGAAGGGGGCGGTAGGTAGGCCAGCCCTGAAAGGGCGTACTATGCGGTTCCGGGCGCCACATCCTGCCCAGGGCGGGTAGTACGCCCCTACAGGGCTAAATCTGGCCGGTCGCCTGTCCCAGGGCTTCGCCCTGATCTTTGCCCACATCTCGGGGGCTTGTAGCCCGCCGACGCGGGCGACCCAGCCGTAGCCCAGGGCGACCGAAGGGAGCCCT
>VGYV01001104.1 GCA_016872855.1 Planctomycetota bacterium | reverse complement strand
GTTAGGGAAGCCGTGGAGGTCTTCATTCGCCTGGTCCAGGCGGAGATCGCGCCCAACGCGGTCCTCGTGCCGCCCGACGACGCCTTCGAGGTCACCCGGCTGCCCTCGCTCGTCCTCCAGGGGCCGGTCCTGGTCGAGGACAAACCCCGGCGGACGATGGCCACGCAGGTGGTGAAGGACACCGAGGCCATGACGTACGAGGAGCGGCCCTATCCCAGGCTCTACCACCTGGACTTCGAGATCATCGCCACGACAGCGAAGGAGGCGGAGCTTCTGGACCTCGCCGCGAAGGTCGTCGCCTTCTTCGCCTTCCATCGAGAGCTGGAGGTCCTGCCAGACGGAGCGAAGCTTGCCCTGACCGAGTTGACCCCGATGGGCGGCCTTGGCCGGGTGAACCTGACGAATCTCAAGCAGTCGTCGGGCCGGTATCGGATCGAGGACTGCCCGGTCTACGGCGGCGAGGTCGAGGTCGGGAAACTCATCCTCATCCGCATCTTCGAGTACCAGGGTCCGGCGATTGACGAGGCGCGGACCCACGAGCCGACGGATTGAAAGGAGCCCAACGCACATGGTCGAGATCAAGAACCTGAAGTTCCAGCCCCTGACGCTTCACCTGGCCAACTCGAAGCGCTCGGTGCACTTGCCGTCCAGGGGGACGGCGGAGATCGAGGAGGGCGAGGTCTCGCAGGAGATCCGCCGGGCCGCCGAGCGCGGGTTCGTCGCGCTCCGCGAGGCGAAGACCACCACCCCCACGGAAAGGAGCTGATACCCAATGGGATACCTCTCCCCCGGCATCTACGTCAAAGAGACGGACTTCAGCCATTACGTGAAGCACATCTCCACGTCGTCGGCCGGCTTCATCGGCGTAGCGCAGAAAGGCCCTCTCAACAAGGTCGGCCTGGTGACGAGCTGGGAGCAGTTCGTCCGGAAGTACGGCACGTACATCGCCGACGGCTACCTGGCCTACGCGGCACGGGCCTTCTTCGACAACGGCGGCAACGTGCTCTACGTCAACCGCGTGGCCCACTACACCGACATCACCGACAAGAGCACCCTCACCGCCAAGAAGAGCAGCCGCACGCTCAAGGACCGGTCCGGGGTCAAGGCGAGCAAGACCACGGGCGCCAGCGGTACCGACGAGATTGTCTGGACGGCAGTGGTGCCCGGCGTCGCCGGCAACTCGATCACCGTCGCCATCGTCATCGCTGGGGAGAACACGCCGCTCTCCGTTGAGGTGGACGGCACTGACATCACGGTCCACGCGGCGACGGACGGGGCCGGCGCATGCACCTCGACCGCGGCCGAGGTTGTTGCCGCGGTGAATGCGGATGCTGAGGCCTCGGCGCTCGTCGCCGCCGCAACGTCGGACACCGGCGTTGTCAGCGCCGTGGCGCAGACGGCCCTCCAGGGCGGCGCCGACGCCAAGGACACCCTCAAGGTCGAGGCCGTGGACGAGGGCACCTGGGGCGACCGAATCTCGGTCGTCGTCTCCGACGGCACGCTCCATCCCACCACCGAGTTCAATCTCACCGTCAAGCTCGGCGGGCAGGTTGTGGAAATCTTCCGCGACCTCTCGATGGACGAGGCGGCGGCCAACTTCGTCGAGTTGAAGGTCAACGACAAGTCGGAGTACGTCATCGTCTCCGACGAAGACTCGGC
>VGYV01001103.1 GCA_016872855.1 Planctomycetota bacterium | reverse complement strand
TGCGGGCTTTAGCCCGTATCTGGGGCGCAGGATACGGCCTAAAGGCCGCACTCCAAACCTCCACCTCACTCGGCTGAAGTGTTACCCCGATTCTACGTCGCCTGCCCCAGGCGTTCAAGCCCTTGCTTTTCCGCGCGGAACTCCTATACTGCTCGCCAGTGGGCGGCGGGGCGTCTTGGGGCCTGTGCTCAATGACTCGCCACGATTCCCGCTCGTTGTAGCCACAAGCGTCCCGCTTGTGGAAACGCCGCGCGCGCCCCCTAGCCGGCAAGCGGGACGCTTGCCGCTACGATCACCGAGGCAATGGCGTGTGCATGATCGAGCGAGAATCGTGGCGAGTTATATAGTTTCTGTTGCGGAAAGCCAAGACTGCCTGAAGGCAGGACTCCAAACAAGGAGCAAACCCGTTCGGAGTCCTGGCTTCAGCCAGTCTTTGGCCCGCGAGCGCGCCGCGTGGCCGACGAATCAGGCTTTCCGCAACAGAAACTATATAGACGTGAGGGTGCGATGGGGACTGGACGCGGGGAGATCGCCCGGCGGGCGCGGCAGCAGGTGGTGGCCGAGGCCTATGGGACCTACGCCGTGCTCGTCCTGGAGCACGAGCGTCTGCGGCGCACGCGCTGGCGGGGCGAGCTCGGCGCCGCCTGGCCGCCGGACCCCGCGGCCTGGAGCACGCTGCGCTTCCTGGCCAGCGTCCACGACGCGGCGAGCCACTCGACGCAGGTGTTGCTGGAGTTCTTTGGGGAATACGGAGGGAAGGCGGAAGAGGAAGAGTCGAGGACGAGGACGATTGGGGCGCGGGTGCCGTGGCAGCCGTGGCGGGAGGCGTTGAGGGCAGGGATTGATCTGGTGGGCGACGTGTTGGCGCTGCACGGCGCCGAGCTGCCGTGGGGACGCGGCAAGCCGCGCGTGCCGCGCAAGCGGGAGGAGTTCGAGGCCATCTGCGGCTTCCTCCGCGACCTGCCGGCCGAGGAGGGCCGCCCGCCGCTGAGCGACCTGGTCGAGGCGGCACGCCTCCCCGCCCTTCCCCACAGGGAGCGCCCGCCCGGCCACCGCGTGACGTTCTACCGCGCCCGCCAGGTGCTCTCCGTGGATGGCGTCCGCATCGCCCTGCCGATGGGCAGGGAGCTGGAGTTCCTGGACCTCCTCGCCCAGCGGCGCCGCGACGGCGAGGTGACGCCGCCGAATGAGCATGGGACCGACTGGAGGCATGCCGTGGACAACTTGCGCCGCAGAATCCGCAGGATGACCGGGGACAACCTGATGCACTGCGTCGTCCTCTCGGCGCGAGGCCCGGTCGGCGGCTACCGCCTGGCGGCGGGAGTCCGCGTCCGCGACGACTGAGCCCGCCAGCGTCCCTGGCGACGGCCGCAGGCCCGTAGGGCCGGCCCTTGTGGCCGCCCTGGGGCAGCCACGAGGGCCGCGCCTAAATAACTCGCCACGATTCTGAATCAATGTGGGCGGGGCCTCTGCGCCCCGCGACACCCTGCGCGGGGCAGAGACGCCCCGCCCACAGGCCTGCGCAATTCCGGCACACGTTCCTTCCTGAGCCTTTGATTCAGAATCGTGGCGAGTTATTTAGCCCGCATTTCTCACCAACCGGCCCAGCTCCGAAGGAGCGATAGGGTGTAGCCGGCGGCGTAAGCCGCCGGAAAGGGG
>VGYV01001102.1 GCA_016872855.1 Planctomycetota bacterium | reverse complement strand
CTTCCGAAGCCCCGTGGCACTCGTGCCCGTCGTCGAGAAAGGCCCTGAGATTCGCGGCGACCTCTCCGACCCCGCCTGGCAGAAGGGCTGCCAGGTTGACCTCCGCTACCTCGACCTCTTCGTCCCTGGCGAGGTCGAGAAGAACCGCACTCGCGTCCGCCTCCTCGCCGACGCCCAGCACTTCTACATCGGCTACGACTGCGAGGAGGACTTCATGCAGGAAATCCGCGCCGACTGCGACGGCGTGGACACCGACCGCCTGTGGATGGACGACTGCATTGACAACCTGATTGACCCCGGCCGCACCGAGGACTACCGCTACTTCTACCTGGCCGTCAACCCGAAAGGCGCCTACAACAAACGCCACATGAAGAACGACCTCACCTGGCAGCCCCCGAGCCTTCAGGTGAAGACCTGGCGCGGCGAGAGGGGCTGGCGCTGCGAGTGCCGCGTCTCCTTCGCCGACCTCGGCATCAAGCCCGGCGAGTTCCCGAAGCTCTGGGGCGCCAACTTCTTCCGAATCCGACAGGCCCGCCGGCCCACGATGGACGAGACGCCCGGCTGGCAGAACTTCGACTACGGCTGGCGGCCCAACTTCCTCGGCACCGGCCATGAGCCCGAGCTTTTCGCCTACCTCTACTTCCAGAAGGGCGACGTGGTTCACCCCCAGCTCGCCCGCTACATGACCGCGAAGGGGATGAAGCTCGAAACGTTGGGCCTGAGGGAGCAGAAGCCTAAGGTCGAACAGCCGGCTCCTGTCGAGGAGCCGGCGGCCAAGGCGGAGTTTGCCCGCGCTCCGCGCGTGAGCCGCGAGCGCAAGGGCGCCTCGGTCCGCTTCGCCGCCAAGGCGCCCACCGACGCCGCCGTCTGGGTCACCGATGAAAAGGGCAGGATCGTCCGCCACCTCGCCGCAGGCGTCCTCGGCAAGAACGCCCCCGAGCCCTTCAAGCCCGATTCCCTGGAACAGACCCTCACCTGGGACGGCAAGGACGACGACGGGAAGGACCTGCCCGAGGGCGCCTACAGCGTCCACGTCGGCCTCGGCCTCCAGGCGAAGTTCGAGCGGCTCATCGGCTGGAAGCCGGGCGTCGGCCACATCCGCAGCCTGGCCGTGGACGAGAAGGGCGACCTCTACGTCTTCACCGGCGGCGTGTCCGTGGACCACGGCTGGGCCAACAGCGGCATCCGCGTCTTCGGCCGCGATGGGAAGTATCTCCGCCAGGTCTATCCCTTCCCCGCCGGCCTCCCCGCCGAGAAGATGAAGGGCATCGCGCCCATTGACATGCGCGATGGCTCCTGGCTGCCCATCCTCTACAATGCCCTCAACCACTCCTGGCTGCCCGAGTGCCCGGCCATCGAGACCCAGCAGGCGGCCATCACGAGGGACGGCCAGATCATCATGGCGAACATGTGCATGCGCGGCATGGGCCACGGCCGGCGGCTGTTGAAGCTGGGCGGCGACGGCTCGGCCCCCGCCGACCTCCTTGGCCCGCAGATCAGTCGCTTCTCCCTCAGCGGCGAGATGTATGTGGCCCTCTCCCCCGACGAGAAGACCATCTATGTCACCGGCCTCCACGGTCGCAGCCTCTACGACCACGGCGAGCCGCACGACGTGGTCTATCGCCTCGTCTGGGGCGCGCCGGAGTCCGCCCCTCCGGGGCGGAAGCCTTCCGCGTCGGAGACGC
>VGYV01001101.1 GCA_016872855.1 Planctomycetota bacterium | reverse complement strand
CGCAAGACGATGGGCTCGACGCAGAGTCCCCTCGACCTGCTTGACCTCCCCGACCATTGGCCGCCTCAGTAGCCGACGGCCATGTCCGGCGCCTGTCCAGCCGCCCAGCCCGGCGGGGCCGCGGTCCACGGGGGAGCGTCCCCCTCCCATCCGCAATGGGAAGTCGCCGACGTCTTCCGCCGCTTCGGCGAAGCGTACCGGCGCGCGCGTCCCTTGCCGCCGCTCGAGTGCGAAGTGATGCGGGCCATCGAGCGCTGCCGCACCGCCGCCCTCGGCGGCCACCTCGAGCGCTGCGACGCCTGCGGCTTCGAGCGCATCGCCTACAACTCCTGCCGCAACCGCCACTGCCCCAAGTGCCAGGCCCTGGCCAAGGCCCGATGGCGCGAGGCCCGCCGGGCCGAACTCCTCCCCGTGCGCTACTTCCACGTCGTCTTCACCCTTCCGCACGACCTCAACCCGCTGGCCCTCGCCAACAAGAGCACCCTCTACGACCTCTTGTTCCAGGCCGCCTCTGACACCCTCAAGACCTTCGGCAGCGACCCCAGGCACCTCGGCGGCAGGGTCGGCTTCACCGCCCTTCTTCACACCTGGGACCAGCAGCTCCGCTACCACGTCCACCTCCACTGCCTCGTTCCACGAGGCGCCTTGTCGCCCGACGGGGCGACTTGGCTCTCGGCCCACGGCGACTACCTCTTTCCCGTCAAAGCCCTCTCCCTGGTCTTCCGAGCCAAGTTCATCAAGGGCCTCCACGAGCGGGCCGACGAGGGCCGGCTCGCCTTCCCCGACAAGCCCGACGCTCTCAACGCCCTCGTCAAACGCTTGTGGTCCGTCGACTGGGTCGTCTACTGCAAGCCCCCCTTCGCCGGCCCCCAGAAGGTCCTCGACTACCTCAGCCGCTACACCCACCGCGTCGCCATCTCCAACCACCGCCTCCTCGATGTCGACGACCGACGCGTCACTTTCCGCTACCGTGACCGCCGCGAGGGCGACACCATCAAGCTCTGCCGCCTTGCACCCCACGAGTTCATCCGCCGCTTCCTCCTCCACGTCGTGCCCAAGGGCTTCAAACGCATCCGCCACTACGGCTTCCTCGCCGGCAAGGCCAAGGCCCGCGACCTGCCGCGGTGTCGCACCCTCCTCGGCCTCCCCGCACAACTCCCAAAGCCAACCGACAAGACCACCTGCGAACTCCTGCTCGAAGTCTCCGGCTTCGACCTCGCCGAGTGCCCACACTGCCACCAGGGCACCATGCGATTCGCAGGCGACTTGCCCAACCTCGCGACCCCGCTTCTCGCCGTCCCGCGCAGCCCCCCATGAGAAATCCGCCGTGAGACACTCGCTCCCCTCCACCTCCTCCGTCCCCAAAGCCCCCTCGCTCCGCGAGGAAACAACCACCGTGCGCCCGAATCCTGCTTACGCCGCCTGCCCTCCTCCCTCGGACACCTCTTTCCTCCGACTCCAGTGCCCACTATCCCACCTCCGCATCACAGCACTGCCCATTCTCCTGGCACCGGGGGCCACCCCCGACCCAAGCGCTCCTGCCCCTCCCGCCCACGCAGCGTCCCCCCGCGCCCCACTCCCCGCATAGAATCCCCATAGTGCCCCATCCCACGCTTCTGCCCCCGCTCAGCGGCTCAGTTCAACCAGTTTGATCCGCAATGCTGCAGCACTGCGGATCAAACCCTATCCG
>VGYV01001100.1 GCA_016872855.1 Planctomycetota bacterium | reverse complement strand
GAGATAGTTTCTCACTGAGCAAGGTATCAGCTGACTCAGGTCCACGCCCCCACTGGGCTTGCCCCAGTGCGGCGGAGGACTGGCAGCTACCACGCCGCGGGCCCCACATTCTTCTCCCCCTCTCCCGCCGCCCGCCGTGCGGCGGGCGGCGGGAGAGGGGGGGTGGGCGGTGAGGGCCGCTCTTTGTAGCGGCCAATCCCTCTCCCCACCGACGCGAGGTCGGCGGGGCCGAGCTTCACTCACCTGCACTGGCCCCACTGAACGCTAACGCCCCATCGTCATCCACCGGCTGGAGATAGAGCTTGATGGCTTCTCGGATGTTCCGGAGAGCTTCGGCCCGCGTGTCGCCTTCGCTGATGCACCCAGGCAAGCTCGGACGCTTGGGGCCGGACGCTTGGGACGCTTGGCGACGCTTGGGGCCAGATCTTCATTAGTCATTAGCGCCGAGCTCGCGGACGCTTGGGGCCAGATCTTCATTAGTCATTAGCGCCGAGCTCGCGGATCAAGGAGGCGACGTCCCTGCGGGAGCGCGGGCTACCCAGCGCCCGCTCCACGCGCTGGCACGCCACGCAGACGCTGCTCGCTCGGCGATAGCCGAGGGCCGCCGCAATGGCACGCAGAGGCTCTCGAGTCAACTTGCGTGCCAGGTAAGCGGCGACGGCGCGCGACAAGTCGTCCGTTCGGCGCCCCTCGCGCCAAGTCGCCGCATCGCTCCCAAAACGCTCAGCAACTGCGCGGGCGATGGCCTCGATGCGCGGCACGGCGCGCAGCCGCGCCAGCGGCGGGACCTCCCCGTCGTCCGGCCGCGGGGCTAAGAGAGCCCTGACGCGGGTGACGAACGCCTCGGAGCCGAGGACGACGCCGGCCACAGCCCTTGCCAGCGGCGAATCCAGCTTCCTGCCCAGACCCTCCTCCATGAACGCCCTGTAGGCCCGCCGCGCAGCCGAGAGGTCCCTGCCGAACTCCTCCAGCACCTGCTCGCAGGCCACCCAGGGCAGGCAGCGCGACGCAAGGTGATAGCCGCGGTAGCTGCTCCACCGCCAGTCCTCCGGCCGCCGCACGAGCCCGGCCCGCACCGGGTTGAGATGCACGTAACGGCTCACCTCCAGCCAGTGGCCCTGGCCCTCGACCAGAACCGCCTTGAAACGCCCCTGGAAGACGTGGCCGCTCCTCTCGTGGCGGCGGTTGAAGTAGCCAGCATACGTGCCGCACAGGTCGTGCATGCCCACCGACAGGTTCGGTTCCGGCGTCTGGAGAAAGAGGTGGAAATGGTTGTCAAGCAGCGCGAAGGCAAAGACCCGCCAATGCTGCCGCTCGACCGTCTTGGCAAGAAGCGCGAGCCACTTGTCCCGGTCCCCCTCGTCGGCCACGATGGCGGCACGCGCGTTGCCGCGCCCCGTCACGTGGTAGATTGCCTCCGGCAACTCAATCCGCAGTGGCCTTGCCATGCCAGCATCATGTCATGCCGCCTGCCGGCTGTCAAGCCCTAATGACTAATGAAGATCTGGCCCCAGCAGCCGGGCCACAGGAGCCGGCTGTCAAGCCCTAATGACTAATGAAGATCGGCTCTTCCGGATTCCTTGTGGGTAGCTACAATATGTAGTGGTCAGAGGAACCCTTTTACCTCCCTCAGCATAGGCATGGGAGATGCTCTGAACCAGAGCGGGCAACGTCTTCACCCTTGACGACCC
>VGYV01001099.1 GCA_016872855.1 Planctomycetota bacterium | reverse complement strand
TGATAGAAAGCCGGGCTGACAAAAACCGTGCCAAAGCCCCGAAGGGAGGCGGCGGCGCGGGCGCCCGTTTGGCTGCCTGCCCCCAGGCAGGCCACGCCGCACGAGCGAAGTCTCGTGCGGCGCTTAGGTCCCTTTTGTCCCTTCGGCCTCACACAAACCGCTTCGGGTTGATCGGGTAGACGCCCCACTGGTCGCGGCAGCGCTTCATTTCAAGGATGTTCTCGCGCTTGGCGTCCACGGCGAGGGAGTGGGACGAGCCCATGATGTAGCCGCCGCCTGGGGCGGCGTGCCCGAAGGCGTAGGCGGCGTCGCGGCGGATGTCGGCGGGCGTGCCCAGGATAATGTGCTCGTGCCAGATGCCGCTCCAGAGGGTCATCTTGCCGCCGACGCGCCTCTTCAGGTCGCGCAGGTCCATGCCGCCGCTGTGCTGGAGGGCCTCATGGGCGTCGTAGCCGGCGGCGGCGAGGTCCTCCTCGACGGCGTTGGTGTTGCCGCAGCAGTGCTTGAGGACCTTGAGGCCCATGGCGTGGGCCTTGTCGCAGAATGCCTTGTGCCAGGGCCAGACGTGCTCGCGATACCAGCAGGGGCTGGCGAGCATCCCCGTGGAGGAGCCGAGGTCGCCGCAGGGCATGATGCCGTCAATGCCGAGAGCGACCTTCTTCAACAGGTCGAGGCCGCGGACGAGGCGCTTGCCGGCGATCTTGGTGATGAGGGCGCACTCCTCGGGATAGAGGGCGAGGTTCATGAGCTGCTCCTCGTCTGTGTGGCCGAACGAGGGGAACGAGATGTCGCCCCACATGAGCATGACGAAGTGGGTCTTGCCCGCCTCCCGGACCATGTGGCGGACGGCCTCCCACTCGGATTCGTCGGGCAGGGTGAGCGGCTCGCCGTCCACGCGGCCGAGGGTGGCCTCGAGGTCGGCCATCTTCGGCGGCTCGGCGGGGGTGCTGACGCGCTTGTAGGGCATCAGGTCGTGGGTGGTGGCGGAGATGCGGTAGAGGTTGCCCGCCTTGTCGCGATAGGTCGCGTCGTCGAGTTTCTCGAGCGGGTCGGGCTTGTAGCCCTTGGGCGGCACGCGGCTGATGAAGATGATGTCCATTTCGAGAGCGCGGATGAGATCGAGGCGGTCACGCTTCACGCACTCGACGATTTCGTCGCGGCGGCCCTCCCACCAGGCGAGGGTCTCGCGGAACTTGGCCTGGACCAGCGTCTTGCGGCCGAGGATGTCCTCGTAGACGTTGTAGTCAATCGAGTGTTCGCCCCACGGGATGCGGTCGGGCTCGCGGTGGGCGAGGGTGGCCAGGACGCGTTCTTTCGGGGTCAAGGGGTGTACTCCTGTCAGGGGTCGCGGCATTGTGGGTCTACACTCCTTCACAGTGTAGGAATTGCCCTGGGGGATGCAAGGCCGCGCCGCGGTCGAACGGCTCGCACTTGACCTGCTTTCCGGCGCGCCGTAGTATGTATCGTCAGGCCAGACGCCGACGAGGTCTCCCCGCCGCAGATGGCGGCGCCGAAGTGGCGAGTAGGGTGATAGGGTGATCCATGGAACATGGAACCTCCGGCCGACGAGCCGGGCACGCGCAGAACCGCCACCTTCCAAGCAGGAGCGCGGTGATGGACGAACTAGGGCGACGGGAGTTCTTGGGCGTGGGGGCGACGATTGCCGCGGGAGGGCTGTGCGGCTGGAGCCTCAAGGATGC
>VGYV01001098.1 GCA_016872855.1 Planctomycetota bacterium | reverse complement strand
GGGCCTCGCCGCGTAGTGGCCAAACCTCCGCCCCACCGGGTGCCGCTCGCCGGCGAGCGGCCCAGCTCGGTGGGGGCGTCCGCGAGAGGCGCCTGCTGACTCTCCTGCCCTCACTCACCCTCGGCGTGGTTGGCGTTCGCCTGCTTCCACGCTTGCCAGGCGGAGAAGAGCGTGTAGTACATGAGGAGTGTGCCCTCCTTGGCAAGGCCCAGGGACACCCATTTCCCCGTCTGGTGCCGCCCCAGCACGAACACGCTTGCCTCCTTGTTGTCAAGGCCCACGCCACCAATCCTCTCGAACCCATATCGGTAGCGCTTCGCGAGCCGGTCCAACACCAGGCCGTCCTGGTCAACGGTGACACTCACGGGCAGGATCATCAACTGCCATATGACCAATGCGAGGAGCCACCAGCCCGCTGCGATGCCCAGCCAACCATATCCGCCGCCATCTCCGCCCACGCCATACCCGCCGCCAAAGGCCAAGAGGAAACCAGCAACCACGGCGAACGTCACAAACCTGAGACGGAAGCTCACGGGCAACACGGTTGTCGCAGGGGCGCGACCGTGCGCGGCATGGAAACAGGAGTACACGGCGATCGCGAGGTGACCCCGATCAGCCAGGTTGCTCCACTGGATCAGCATCGGCTTCCCGTCCCTGTCGCCGGTGATCAGTTCCAGGCAACCGAATGTCTCACGCAACTCTGTGACTTCTCCCCAACGCACCATCCAACCGCCTCGTGGGAAGCGCACGTAGGCGACCGCGGATCCGTCGACGTGCACCTCGTCCTGCATCCTGCGCGTCAGCCGGTAGGCGAGCAGGGCCATGGGGGCGAAGGTCACACTCCCTGCAATCGGTAGAACGATGGCGTCCCGCCCAGTATCCCACGCCGCGAAGCTCAGGCACCCGCACCAGCCGAGGAGGAAGAACACGGCCGCGAATCTCATGAACCAGACCATCCCTCTTGGCGCGCGGAAGACGGCCTTCGCGCCCTCAGCCGCCGGGGGCAGAACTGGGGCAAGCACATCACTGGGCGCCGACGTGTCTTCGGGCATCTTCCCTATCCTCGGGGCCCCTTCCCGGCCGCGACCTGTGCGGCTCAGCAATGAACTTACACCCCATCGGTTCTGGCGTCAAGGGCAGGCCCCTCGGTCGTGCCCGACGCCGCACCCTCGCCTTTGGCGTTCCTGGCTGTCCACGCCTGCCATGCCGTGAGCAGAGCATGGTACGCCGCCAGCATCCCCTCGCGGTATGGCCCGCAATGGAGTTCGGCGCCAGAGGCGAGGCGGACGCGGAGGCCCATTTCTGACGGCAGATTGATGTCGGCGATCTGGTCGAAGGCCCAGCTCTGTGAGCGCCCGAGCATGTCCTGCCTGACGAAGCCCGTCTCCTCGACAACCATCTGCCACTCCTCCCTCAGAATGGCATGGATGGCGGCGCCGCAGACTCCCGTGAGGCCCAGGGCAATGAGCGCAACCACCGCCCAGCCGCCGAGAAGCAGAAGGACAGCAACGCCAAGGCCGCCGAGCAGCAGAAGCGCCACGGCCAAGTACGCGCCGCGGCGCAGGCGAGCCGCCGGCCCCATACTGTGCCAACCCCTATGGCGCACGCGGGCATAGTATGGTGGCATAGTATGGGGCGGGGCGGCGGAGGGCCGCCCGCGGGCGCGTGCGTGGCGCAGTTTTTTTTCGCCCGCCATCTTGAATCTGCC
>VGYV01001097.1 GCA_016872855.1 Planctomycetota bacterium | reverse complement strand
GAGGCGAGATTCTTCTGTTGGATCCAGGGCAGAATGAGAAATCGGGCGTTGTTCACAACGAAGCCAAGCTTCGCGGCCTTCGTCGCCTCGTCCCAGCCGACGTACCGATCCCGAACCCCACACTTCGGGGCCGCCGCCGCCCAGCCCAGAAGCCCGACCACCTCGCCGTCAAGCAATGCGACGTAGCAGACCGATTCGCCCACCAGCCGTCCGCAGCCAAGGTAGTGGTGCCGCGCCATGTGCTCGCGCCGTGGCCTACGTTCCTCGGCCACGACCGGCCGCACGACCAGGCCTCGTTCTCGATCCGAGCCGTTGGATACCCCGGGCCATTCTCCCGGTGCCACCCCCTGGGGGACCCCTGCTCCTTCGGCCGGCCCCTGGGTCGGCTGCGCTCTTCCTGCCGACCCTGAAAGGCGATGGATCAGGCCGCGTTTCTCCAGCCGGCGAAGGAGGGCTTTCGCAAGCCAAGCCCATCAAGCACGTACAGCACTTTGCCGGGGCCCTGGGGTGATGAGGAACCTGCGAGCGATCGGTCGGGTTTCCTGAGATAATGACCGGAGCTGCAGTGACCGGCGGAGTATCGTCGATCGAAGAGGTGTGCCGATGGCGCTCATTGAACACTTGGAGAGGGAAGACTGGCAGGATGTTCTGCGTAGGAGTTTCGAGTACACGCTCGATGTCCTCAAGAATGATCGATTCCGCCCGGTTGGCAGCGCGGTAGACGATCTTCGCGGTTGGCTTGCGGCGGGGGGGATCCCCCGTGTGAGGGAACGCCTCAACCAGCAGATGGCGATTCGAAGGTTTCCTCCCACCAGGCAGGCCCAAATCAACCAGTTTCTGGAAAGACTCGCGCAGGAGCATCGCGGCCCGCTCCTGGAACTGATGGCAGGAGGAATCCTGCCTTCCACGCGGCAGGACTGGCTCGCGGCCTGCGGTCTCGACGAATCGCAGTTCGAAGAGCTGCTGAGCCGAATACTCTCGGGAGAACGACCGTTTGAGGATTGGATGCACGCCCACGAGCATTCCGACCAGGAGATTGAGGAAATCCACCGACGGATCGATCAATGGTTGATCCGGCACGGCATCATCCCGCCACCGGCTGGTTCAAGCCTGCACTGAGGCATGAGAGGCTTCGGTGTGTGACTCTGCGAGCGGGAGCGGCGAGCTTCACGGCTTCCACCGCTCTAGCACGAGGACAGAGTCCTGCGGCGCTGGCAAGCGGGGAAGAGTGCAGTCGTCTGCAGAAGAATGTCGTCCAGGGGATCTTCACCGCGGAAACGACGTTCGGATTCTCGTGCATCGCGAGTCAGCCCCGCCCCGAGGGCCAGCCATGGCCTCACAGGGCGGACTTCCGGGTTGGGGGCGGCGCCCCCATTCGGTACCCTCGCCCTCACCGATCGGCGCACCGGAGCAAGAAGCCTTGGAATGCCGTATGGCATTCCCATCGAGTCGTTCTTCCCGGCCGGGCGCCGCATGGGCTGGCTCCCTGGGTTTGGGCCGGGGGCTGGAGATCACGTTGCTGCGGCTCACCGCCTTCGGCCTCGCCGCGACCCTGCTCGTCGGGTACGGCGTATCGTCGCTCCTGGCGGGGCGCCGGGACAGGGAGGCCCTGGCGCTGACGTGGTGGGAGGTGATGCGCCGTCCGTTCCCCGATGTGGCGGCCGGTCGCGTATGATGCGGGATGTCCGCACAAGGAGCAGGATCCGGCTCCGGGA
>VGYV01001096.1 GCA_016872855.1 Planctomycetota bacterium | reverse complement strand
CCAACCATCCAACCATCCATTCATCCATCCATCCATCCTCTTCACCGCAGCAGCCTCACCAGCTCGGCGGCGACCTCCTCCACGCGCGGCCCCTCCCAGTTCGTCGCCGGCACCACCACCACGTCCAGCCCCTTCGGCAGCTCGCGCTTGTGGGTTCGGAACGCCTCGCGGACGAGGCGCTTCGCCCGGTTTCGGGCCGCCGCGCTCGGCCACCCGCGCCGCAGGGCAATGCCCAGCCGCGTGTGCGCCAGGCCGTTCGGCGCGTAGCACACGGCCAGGCACCCGCCACGGCGCCGCCGCCCCTCGCGGAACACGCGGTCGAACTCCGCCGGCCTCGTCAGGCGTTCCTCGCGGGAGAAGCCCTGGGGCCTGGGCATGGCAAACCCTTCGTCCGATCGGCCCTGGCAGACCGATCCGTCGGATCCGACCGATCAGTCCGATCGCGCCAGCACCCGGGGGAAGTAAATCCACAAATGCCCCAGGTCGTCGTCCTCGCCGAAGTAGAGCTGGCCGTCGCGCCCCACCGTGGCGTCGCCGAACACGTAGCCGTAGCGCCGCCGCTCGATGACGGAGACGGCGCAGCCCAGGTCGGCCAGCTCCTTCGTCCCATGGTTGTAGCAGAAGAAGCGGGCGATGCCCTCGCCGCACGGGCCGTAGACCCGCCCATCCGCCGTCACGGCCATCGGCCCGACCGGGGCGAATCGCGTGGTGCCGAGCCGCTCGGAGAAGCCGCGGCCCTCGGCGAAAACGTAGAGGTTCCCCGCGTCATCCGCCGTGTAGAGCCTGCCGTTCGCCGCGTCCCGCGCCCACAGGGGCGATGCCTTGCCCCACGAGCCCTCCGGCAGGCGCACGGCTCGCCGCCTCAGCCGCCCGCTAGCCGGGCTGTAGCGCCAAAGGGTGTTCCCCTCGTCCAGCCCGAACACGCTGCCCCTCGCACCCACGGCGAGACGAGCGGCGCCAGGCACCTCGCCCACGACCTCGGCACGCCCCTCGTCTGCCTTCATCGTGAACAGGTGCCGCTCCGTCACCCCTACGATCAGGTCGCGGGCTGGCGTGCGGACGGCGTGGACCACCCGCTCGCCCTCAGCGACGGGGCCGAGGTCATCGAGCGGCTGGCGGCTGAAGCCCCACTCCTGAAGGAGGTCGAACGGCAGCCCCTGGAGCCCCCGCGCCACCGCTCGCCCGCCGCCGGAGCCGTTCACGAAGGCCACGAACCGCTTGGCCCCGCAGCAGAGCGCCGCGCAGTGCGTCGCGCCCGTCACCGTGCCCAGGTCGAACACCATGCCCGTGGCGCCGTGGAACATGCCGACGAAGATGTGCGCCGCCCTCCCACTCGTCCCCCCATAGACCATCCAGTTCGTCCCAACGTCCAGCGCCGTCACGTGGCTCTCGTCCGCCACGAGCGGCACGCTGCACCCCGGGAAGCACAGCGGGAACGCCACAAGCGTCCCCTCCTTCACAAACGTCCCGTGCACGATCTCGTCCCGCAGCGCCTGGGCCTCGGGCGACTTGACGTCGAACGGCTGCCGTTTTCCCATCTTGTTGTCCTTGCCTGTGAGGAACGGATCCGGAACGGCCGCCTCTATGAACCCATTTGGGCGTGGTCCGTTTCGGACACTGCGTAAGTTGAGGAAATGTCGTGCATTACAGCAGAAGACCCTTGAATTCACGGCCCCCTCTGGGGCATACATGTTGTTGTTCCCCGAATGTATGTTCCCCGGGA
>VGYV01001095.1 GCA_016872855.1 Planctomycetota bacterium | reverse complement strand
GTGACATGGATGGACGCCAACGCCCTCTTCTACGGCACCTTCGACCCCGCCCACCAGGCCCGCCAGCTCCGCGGCGAGCGGATCAAGGGGCCGGCGCTGGAGTGAGCGAGGAACGGGCAGATCCGCCCGATCCGTCGGATCCGTCCGATCGGTCCGATCCCCTGCCAAGGAGAAGCCCGATGGCTATGCGAAGAGCCCTGTCGCTGCTTGCCCTATGCGCTTCGCCTGCCCTCGCCGCCGACCTCGACCAGAGCTACTTCCTCCGCACCCTCACCGACCTCGACCGCCTGGCCATCCTCGACGAGGGGGTGAGCTGCAAGCAATTCTCCAGCTACGACCGACGCTCGAAGTACGACGAGAAGGCCAACAAGTACATTGACTGGGGCGCGAATGGCGACGCCGGCCACTACATCCGAAAGGAGGCCGACGGCGAGGCCGTGATGGCCGAGATGGAGGGGCCGGGCTGCATCGTCCGCATCTGGTCGGCCAACCCCCAGGGCAAGATCCGCTTCTACCTCGACGGCGACGCGAAGCCGACACACGAGTTCGTCTTCGCCGACCTCTTCAAGGACAAGGTGCCTCCTTTCAAGCCGCCGGTGTGCGGCATGGACGGCGCGGGCGCCAACATCTACCTCCCCATCCCTTACGCTAAGTCGTGCAAGGTGACTGCCGACAAGGCCCACAACCAGTACTACCACATCGGCTACAAGACCTTCCCCAAGTCCACCGCCGTCAAGTCCTTCCGCCTGCCCCTGTCCAAGGAGGAGGACGACGCGCTCAACGCCGTCATCAAGGCCTGGCAGAACTGTGCGCTGGCCGCCTGGAATGGCCCCATAGGCACCCTGGAACTCCCGATTGGCAAGCCAGTCACCATACTCGAGGTGAATGGCCCCGGCACCATCCGTTTCATTCTGCTGAGACTTCACAGCGAAGAGCGGTGTGCTTTGCGGCGGGTGATGATGCGAATGTACTGGGACGACGAGGAGACGCCGAGCGTCGAGTCGCCGCTCGGGGACTTCCTGGGCACAGGGTTCTTCGCTAACAAGTACGCGTCGCTCCCGCTGGAGGTGGGTGGACCTTTCGGCGACTTCTGTCGCTGGCCCATGCCATTCCGCAAGAAGGCCCGTATTGTGGTCACGAACGAGGGAACCAGGCCTGCCAAGCTGGAGACCTCCTTCGGGATTGATGGCCAAGAACTGAAACCGAACACGATCTACTTCCACGCCAAGTGGCGGCGGGAGGACCCGTGCAAGACCTTCGACTATCCGATCCTGGAGTGCGAGGGGAAGGGGCGATTCGTGGGCTGCATGCTCAACGTGGATAACCCCGACCAAGGCTGGTGGGGCGAGGGCGACGAGAAGGTCTATGTGGACGGCGAGAAGTTCCCCTCGACGTTCGGGACTGGCTCCGAGGACTACTTCGGCGATGCCTGGGGCTTCCGCCACTTCATCCGCCCATTCCACGGCTGCACCCTCGGCCAGGGGCCGGGCTTCTCGAACAAGTGGAGCGTCTACCGCTGGCACATCAGCGACGACATTCCCTTCGAGAAGTCCTTCCGCATCACCATCGAGAACTACGGGAAAGACAAGGACTACAGTTCCGTAGCCTACTGGTATCAGCTCGAGCCGCACAAGGACTTCTTCACGAGCGTGCCCGTCGAGGGGCGGCTGCCCAGGCCGAAGGCCATCCCCGGCGTCGTCGAGGCTGAGACGTTGAAAGTCGAGGGGGC
>VGYV01001094.1 GCA_016872855.1 Planctomycetota bacterium | reverse complement strand
TCCCTCAGCATAGGCATGGCAAGGACTTACGCCGAAATACACCTGTGCCGGCGCTGGATCGCCAGCTGCTCGCGCCGACCGACAACCACAACCCCTGGGGGCTACCCACAAAGAACCCCGAAGCGGCTTATTTTTGAATTATCCACCCCGCGCGGCACATGGCCCCGCGAATAATTCAAAAATGAAGATTTGACACCTACCTCCTCAGGAGCAGCTCCGCGACCTCCGCATGCCCGCCAAAGGCCGCCTCGTGGAGTGGGGTATCGTTGCGATGGTCCCTCCGGTTGACGTCAGCCCCGTGGGAAAGGAGCACCTCTGCTGCGGCTTTGCTTCCATATGAAGCGGCATAGTGGAGCGCGGTCCTGCCATACTTGTCCCTCCCATGCAGGTCAGCCCCCCTTGCCAGGAGCGCGCGAATGAGCTCCACATGGCCGCAGCGGGCCGCAAGCTGAAGCATAGTCGTCCCCCAATCAGTTCGCTGGCTGAGGTCCGCGCCGTGGCTGAAGTCTGCTCCGTGAAGCACGAGCAGCGCTGCCGTCCTGTCGTCGCCACCCATCGCAACGTCCAACGGGGTCACGCCATCCCGACCCTTTGCATTCACTCGGGCTCCGTTCGCCAGAAGGTGCCGGGCGATCTCAGGATCGCCCACCTTGGCAGCGTAATGCAGCGGCGTGTCTCCCCAGTTGTCCGCGGCGTTGACGTCGGCCCCTTTCGCGATGAGTAGCTGAGCCATGTCGCCGTAGCGCTCCTCAAGAGCCATGTGGAGCGAAGTGACTCCTCGGTCGTCTTGTAGGTTGGGGTTGGCGCCTCCCGCAATGAGGGCCTGGGCCAGTTCCCTGTTGCCCCGCTCGAGGGCGATGTGGAGCGGAGTGCGGCCGTATTTGCGGCGGGCGTTCACGTCGGCGCCGTGGCGCAGGAGCAGCCGGGCGATCTCGAGCCATTCCTGCTGAGCGGCGATGTGGAGGGGGGTGTCGTCTTCGAGGCCCCGCGAGTTCACGTCGGCGCCCCACCACAGCAGACGCTCGACCGTTCGCTGCCGGCCCTTCAGCACGGCATCGTGCAGCGACGACGAGAGGTTGCGGCGCACGGCCCACCAGACGAGCCAGAGCACCCCAGCCACCACGAGCGCGAGGAGCAACAACCCTCTTCGCCGGCTGGCCGTGGACATGGCGCACGCTCCTGCCAGACGCCCAGGACGCTCAATACGCGGTCCTACAGCAAAGGAGACAGGCCCCCGGGCGCGCTGCTGTCTTGCTCCCAAAGGGAGCGAAGAAGGTGGCCGGCGGCTTCAGCCGCCGGATCCGCGGGCCAAAATCACACCAAGTCCCAAAGGGACGACAGACACGGCCTGCGAACCGCCCCTCACATCGGCCCTGCCGTCCCTTCGGGACTGGGCCGGGGGCCGCGCCGGACCCCGGCGGCTGAAGCCGCCGGCTACCTTCTCCTGTCCCTTCGGGACCAAGGAGACCAGAGCGGCGAGCGTCGCCGTCCCCCTCTTGTGGGGCGGCGTGCTCACGAGAAGTCCCAGCCCTTTCGATACTCGCGGGGGGAGATGGGTGTCAAATCTTTATTTTTGAATTATCCACCCCGCGCGGCACATGGCCCCGCGAATAATTCGCCGCTTCGGGGTTCTTTGTGGGTAGCCCCCAGGGGTTGTGGTTGTCGGTCGGCGCGAGCAGCTGGCGATCCAGCGCCGGCACAGGTGTATTTCGGCGTAAGTCCTTGGCAT
>VGYV01001093.1 GCA_016872855.1 Planctomycetota bacterium | reverse complement strand
ATTGGTGGGGCTGGTGAACGTGGCGGAGAGGTCCAGCCCGCCGTAGGCGGGGTCGGGCTCGTAGAACTTCGTGGCCGCCACGTTGGAGAGTGCGACGGCCAGCTCGATGCGCGCGTACTTCGCCACGCTGCCCGCACTCGGCGTCACGCTGTCAATCGCCAGCGTCGCCCCCATCGCCCCCGTGGCTGCCGCGGCAAGCCACAGGCCCAGGCACATCGAGAGGCCCCGCTTCCTGCCAGTCCCCATCGGATCACCCCCACACAAGCTGTAGCTAACGCTGGGCGGACGGATTCCCCTTCCCTCCCGTGGGCAGCGTTGAGTATACACAACTGGCTTGCCTTAGGCAACAGATTTCTCGACATTCTGCTCTTGCATGTTGCCGCGTGCTCTGCTACAATTCGGCGCGTCCTCCCCGAGGCACTTTCCCCGTTGAATCGAGCTGGCCGTTGCGCGCGCTCGTGGCACTGTTGTCGCCGCACCGCTGGAAGGGCAAGCTGGCCGAGGCCGAACGGCTGCTGCGCGCTGAGACGCCGCCGGCCGACCTCGGGGCGAAGCTCGACGCCTGGCTGGCCTCGCCCGCCTGGGAACTCCGCAACGCCGCCGTGAAGCTGATTGCGCGCTTCCGCGACGAAGGGCGCTACCTGCGCCTGCTCGGCGCGCTCGCCGACCGGTCCGAGGCGGGCATCGTGCGCCGCAACGCCGCCGAGGCCATCGCCCAGCTCGGCCTCCGCACGGTGCTGGCCCGCACCGCGCTGGTGCGCGCCCTCGGCGACCCTTACTGGGAGGTGCGCTCCGAGGCCGCCGCGGGGCTGGCCGCGCTCTTCACGCCCGCCGAGGACCTCGAGGCCGCACTGCTCCAGGCGCTCTTCGCTCGGAAAAGGGGACATTCTACTTTTCGCGGCGAAAAGTTGAATGTCCCCTTCTCCGAGCTGCGCCTCCGCGAGGCGAACTTCGAGGTGCGCATGGCCCTCGCCCTCGCCCTGGGACACCTGGGGCTCTCCCGGGCCGCCTTCGACGCCCTGCGCGCGCTGGCGGGCGACGACTCCTGGCTCGTCCGCAGCCAGGCCGCCGTGGCCATCGCCCACCTCGCCGGGCGGCTCCCAGACCTGTTCCCCGAGGCCCGCATCTGCATCGAGAGGGTGGACAGGCTGTCGGAGGGCTGCGTGTCGTACTTCATCCACCGCGAGGTGCTGGGCTTCGTGCTCCGCGCCGCCGCGGAGGGGCCGGCCGCCCTCACAGCGGAGCGGCTAGGGTCCCGCTACCTGTGTCCCAAGGCCGGCTGGAACCGCGTGAGGAGATAGGGGATTGCGGATCTCGGATTGCTGATTGCCGACTGGGTGATCCGCAATCTGGAATGTCGAATCTGGAATCTGGAATAACGGCGACTGACCCATGCTTTACCTGTTGCGCCATCTCGAGGAATCGTTCGGGCCGTTCCGGCTCTTCGGCTACTGGAGCTTTCGCTCGATGGGCGCCGTGGTGACGGCGCTGGCCGTGAGCCTGCTCATCGGGCCGCTCGTCATCCGCCTCCTGCGCCGCTGGGGCGCGCGCGACCAGGGGCGAGCCTTCGGCGGCCTCAACGTCGCCACCAAGGAGGGCACACCGACGATGGGCGGCCTGCTCCTCCTCGTGAGCCTCTTCGCCTCGTGCCTCCTCTGGTGCGACCTGGCGAACCAGCAGGTGCGCATCGTGCTGGCCGCCGCGCTCTACTTCGGCGGCATCGGCGCCTTCGAC
>VGYV01001092.1 GCA_016872855.1 Planctomycetota bacterium | reverse complement strand
CGCCATCGTGGCGTCGGCGCCGCTCTTGTGGGCGGCGAGGAGAGCGAGGAAGCGGTCCTCGCTCTCGTAAATGTGCCGCCAGGTCCACTCCGTCCAGTCGTTCAGCCAGATCCAGTGGAACCCGCCCTCGCCCCAGGAGCCCTCAGGGAGGCGGATGACGCCGGCGGGCGGATGATCGGCCACGTATTCGCTGCAAGTTACTGGTATGACAGCGCTTGTGGCGTGAAGGCGGCGAATCACCTTCTCGAGCCACCGCGGCCCCTCGAACCACCAGTGGCCCAACAGTTCAGCGTCGAACGGCGCGCACACAACTCCTTGGCCCCGCTCGACTAACGGATCGCTGTCGAGTATCTGCCCGAGCAGCCCGGCGAAGTGGTCCGCGTGGGATTCGAGGCACCCCTCGATGCGGGTGGGATCGTACTGCTGCTTGTCGCCCAGGTCCGCCTTGCAGTCAGTCACCCGCCAATAGCGATGGCCGCCGGGGTAGTGCTTCTTGTGGAAGTCGAGGTACCAGCCGTCGCCCGGATAGCCGTGCTCGGCGCTCCAGACCTGGAGGGCGGAGCGCGGGTCGCGCACGAAGATCGCCGTGCTCCGCTCCGCCGAGGGGTCGGGGCACACGACATAAGTCCTGTGGGGCGAATGCTCTGTGTCTTCGGCCCTGGGCTGGTAGTGCTCGGCGAACTGGCCCCAGAGGCGCTTGAGCGCCTCGAAGCGGTCTATGTAAACGCCGATCGGCTTCCCGCCCTTCAGCAAGTGGGAGTCCACGATGAAGTAGCGGATGCCGGCGTCATGGAGCACCTCCTCGACGCCCAAGCGCTCGACCGCAGGGGTCTTCCCCTCCTTGTCGAGGGGGGAGCGCCACTGGTAGCGCGGGCGGTAGGCGCACTCGGGCAGCCAGATGCCCCGCGGCGGGCGGCCAAAGTGGCGCTTGTAGGCCGTAACTGCCGTTCTCACTTGGGCTTGCACACATTCATCCCGCCCCAACAGAGGCAGGTAGCCGTGCGTCGCGCAGCACGTAATCACCTCGATGTGGCCAGCGTCCTGGAGCCGCCGGAAGGCCGCAACGAGGTCCCTCCCGTACTTGTCGGTGAAGTCGCGCCGGACCCCCTCGAAGTAGGCGGCCCAAGTGCGGGCCAGGGACGCGAGGTGGGGGCGCCCCGTGTCGCGGAACTCCTTCTCGTTCTGTTGGGCGAAGAGGACCCGCTGGTCGCAGTAGCCGACGAACTCGTCCTTGAACCCCTCGTCGGCCAACATCTCGCAGAGGATGGGGGTGATGTTGAGCGTGACCTTGGCCGAAATGCCGTCCTCCGCTAGCCGGTTGAATGCGTTCAGCAGCGGGATGTAGGTCTCCGCCGTCGCCTCATTCAGCCAGTCCGTCCCGTGCGGCCACACCCCGTGGCTCAGCACGTAAGGCAGATGCGCATGCAGCACCAGCGCGAACCGTCCCTTCTCGCCACTCGACATGATGATCGAGTTCCTTTCTCCTTGCGTCTCCCGCAGGGCGTACTCGCCCGCGCCATTATACCGGAATCGCGGGCGAGCGCGAAACGAGGGTGCAGTAACGGATTTGCGCGCCGAAGCGGGCGTTCCTGTTCGTAGTTCGGCCTTCACGGCCTGTCGATTTACCCGGAACTGCGGATGCAGACAACGGAGGTCCAGGACCTGCCGCGGCGCGTCGCCGTGAGAAGACGCGGTGAGCCGGAGAAGGTCGCCTCAGCACGACGTGCTGCCGGTGC
>VGYV01001091.1 GCA_016872855.1 Planctomycetota bacterium | reverse complement strand
AAGCTTCAGGTCGTTGAGCCCGACATTCTGCCCATACAATACGTGCAGGGCCTCCGGCGTTACACGATTAAACCCAAAATTGCCATCCAACAACACGGCTGGGGTGACCATGTAGGTGACACCGGCCGAGATGCTTGTATTAAACCCCTTCACGGGTCCCTCGGAGAGGTCGGGCGCGATGGCCCCGCCCGAGGCCTTGCCGAAGGGAACGGGGGTCCAGCCCGAGAATTTCAGGATGCTGGTGCGCCCAAACATGGTGACCTTGTCCGATGGGTTCCAGTTGATCTTCCCGTCAGTGGAGTGCCGGTTGAACTCCGCCACGCCGGAGGCGAAGTAGTTGGCACTGACGGCGGAACTCGTGGCAGCGGGAAGCCACTCGATGACCTGAAGCGCCACTCTGCTTTGCCGGCTCGCCGGAACGACGTTATTGGAGAGGGGAACACGGCCCGAACCGTCGGCGGCGCCGGTGAGAGGATCGTAGATCGTCACCCCAAAACCACTGAAGTCCCCCCTCCGCTCCGCGGCGCCGGGAACGGTGAAAAACCTGGACACGTTGCTGCGGCGGTTAGTGCGTTCGTGGCTGCCGAAGAAGAACAGCTTGTTCTTCACGACCGGCCCGCCAACCGTGCCGCCCCACTGGTTCTGAAGATATTTCGGCTTTTGCGCCTCCGCGAAGAACACGTTGCGCGCCTTCACGGCGCTGTTCGTGTGGTATTCAAACAAGGTTCCCGTGAGCTTGTTAGTGCCCGACTTCGTCAGCACGTTGACAGAGGCGCCTCCGGCCATGCCCTGTTCCGCATCCATGCTGTTGGTCACGACGTTCACCGCTTCGATCGTCTCCAGGGGGGGACTGTAGGCGACCAGGCGCGGAAGCCACACGAACGTATTGCCGGCGCCGTCGATGCGGGTGTCGTTTCTCTCGTCATCCTGCCCGCCGACATTCATGGCCTGCGACTCCTGGGGGTTGGCGGCGAGGGTATGAGCGGGGGCCGGCGGCGAGATGCCTGGTATCAGAGCGAGCAGGGCGGTGTAGTTCCGCACCCCGGCTACGGGCAGGTCGTTCACCTGCCGTCTCTCGACTTCCGTGCGAACCTCCGCGCGATCCGTCTGGAGCGTAACGGCGGAGGCCGCCACGCTGATCGCCTCCACGGCAGTCGGCAATTGCAGTTGCACGTCGGCGCGGGTGACGGCGTTGGCCGAGATCTGCACGCCTGTCCTCGTGAAACTGGCGAACGACGCCGCGGCCACCGTCACATCATACGGGCCAGGCTGCAAGTCCGGGAACAGAAAACCTCCCCGCTCGTTTGTTGCAGACTCACGAATCAATCCGGTGCCGGAATGGACGGCACGGACCCGAGCCCCTGGCACGGCCAGGCCGCTCGGATCGGTAACGTTGCCCACCAGCGTGCCATAGAGCGTCTGGGCATCGCTCTCCACAGCGACCGACACAAAGATCCCCAGCAGCGCGGCGGCCACACCGCAGCGGAAGTGCTTTGTCATTGGAACTCCCTCCTCTCTCCTCGTTGCGACTCGCCACGCTGGCGGGCGACACCCCTGTTAGCTGGGATTCCCTTTTTGGAACAGGGACGCATTGATTATACACGCCACTCCGTCCGGTGTCAACGCCACTGCACCCTTGCCGCCCGTCAGTTTTTCGACTCGAACGGCGGCTGGCCCCCAGGTCGATAGAGCGGGCGTGGAGGAAGCCGATAAGGGGCGGGGTGGGGGGCGCTTCAGGCCACGCGCTGATAGCGAAA
>VGYV01001090.1 GCA_016872855.1 Planctomycetota bacterium | reverse complement strand
AAACACCAAACACCCAACACCCCCTTCCTACGCCCGCCTCTGCGTCGCCATCGAGGCCCTCGGCAAGAGCCGGGACAAGCGGGCCTTCGACCCCCTCCTCGACCTCCTGCCCCACCCCGACCTCAAGGTCCGCGAGCTCGCGGTCAAGGCCCTCGGCGAAATCGGCGACCCTCGCGCCCTCGGCCCCATCGCGCCCCTCATGGCGCCCACCAGCGACAGGACGGCCTGGGTCGAGCGCGGCGTCCGCGACGCCGCCATCCGCGCCGCAGCCCGCCTCGGCGGCTCCCGCGCCCTCAAGCCCATCCTCGCCGAGCTCGACCGCCCCAGGCAGTTGCCCGAGCTCGTCCCCGCCATCTGCCACGCCCTCGGCGAGATCGGCGGACCCGACGTCCTCCCACCGCTCATCAAGGTGCTCCTCGTCGCCGACTGGAAGGAGCACCGCGCCGCTGCCGCCATGGCCATCACCAGGATTGGCCCACCCGCCGTCGGGCCACTCATCGCCCACCTCAAAGGCGCCGACCGCGCCGCACGCTCCGTCATCGCACTCGTCCTCTCCCGCATCGGCCAGCCCGCCGCACAGCCCCTCCTCGACGCCCTCGGGAGCGGCGACCCCCCCACCCGCCACGGCGCCGCCTGGGCACTCGCCCAGCTCAGCGAGAAGCGCGCCGCCGAGCCCCTCCTCGCACTCCTCAAGGACCCCGACCCCGAGGTCCGCGGCGGCGCCGCCTGGGCGCTCGGCGAGCTCCACGAGCCGCGCGCACTCGAACCCCTCATCGCCATGCTCAACGACGACGCCGCCGAGCCGCGCTGGGGCGCCGCCGAAGCACTCGGCAAGCTTGGCCACGAGCGCGCCCTCGGCCCCCTCATCGCACTCCTCGCCGACCGCGAGCCACCCGTCCGCCGAGCCGCCGCCCTCGCCCTCGGCGGCATCGGCTCCCAGCGCGCCATCGAGCACCTCGAGGCCCTCCGCGGCGACCTCGACGGCGCCGTCGCCGCCGCCGCAAAGGAAGCCCTCCAGTCCATCCGCTCCAGCGCCCCCGCCCCCCCCAAGTGAAGCTCCCCGCACTTCGCCCCCCAAGTGGCTCCGGGAGCGGCGACACCGCCCCGGCCCCCTTGGTCACTCATTGGCTTCTGCACAGGTGATGTGATGGTCTTAGCCCCCGAAACGGGGGCGTTTCAGCCGTAGCCCGCTTCGCGGGCTACAAGACCGACTCCTATGCTGCCGACCGTGTTGCATCACTCTCGCAGAAGTCAATAGCACGACAACGCTACTTTCCCCGGCGCAAGCCCCGCAGAGTTGTCATTCTGAGCGAAGGCCACCTCTTGACGGCCGAAGTCGAGGAATCTCTCTTTGGCCTGTGTCCGGCCACGGAGTCTGCCCCTCAACCACGGGCTCAGCGCGCAGAGAGATTCTTCGCTCCGCCCGCCGCGAGGCTAGCTCCGCTCAGAATGACATGCCATTGTAGCGTATCCCCTGTACTGACAAGTGGTTACCGCCTGTGGAGCCACCGAAACTAGCGTTGTCGTGATAGTCTCTGTCGCGGAAAGCCCCCGGTTTGGAGTGCGGCCTTCAGGCCGTACCTTCGTTCGGCGGTCTGCACGCGAGGATACGGCTGAAGCCCGCACTCCCAGACGGGGACCACCGTGCGGGGACTCTCTGTGGGAAAAGTGAATTACGAAGTTGTTCAACTCCGTAATTCTCCTTCTCCCCGGTGGGTCCGGACGATGTCCAGGAGGCGCGCGAGGATACGGCTGAAGCCCGCA
>VGYV01001089.1 GCA_016872855.1 Planctomycetota bacterium | reverse complement strand
CTTCGCAATGGGCGGTGGGAAACGCAAGTCCCACGCTTGACACGCCCATTGTGTGGAGAAGCCTTCTTCTTGGCAAGACCCGTCTCGAAAAACAACTCCTCAGAGAACCCCCCAATCTGGCAATGCCCGGCCTTCAGGCCGTATCGTGCGCTCCAGGTACGGGCTGAAGCCCGCACTCCGAACCCCTCCCGATCTCTGCGGCGGATGCCGGAGGCCCCCACTTCATTCGGCTGAAGTGATACGATGAATGCAGTTCACAGAATGAATCCAGCGGCCTCGGCCGGCCCGCTGTAAGTGTCGTGTTTGGAATAGGTTACAGCCTTGGACCGAAAACGCACACAATTGGCCCAGGAGCGACGATCTCGGGCCTCTTTGACCAGTGGGTCATTGGGCGAGTCCGGCGGTGCGCCTCATCGCCATAAGTGTATGCGTCAACTGGTCTTACGGGATCGGTCCCCCAGCCCGCCTCCCGACCCAAAGTCGCGTCCTAGAGCCTCTGGGTGGCTCTTGTGCCTCGCACTCGGCCTCATACCAGGGGTTGTAGGCGCCCAGGGGGAGGCCGAGAAGCCCCACCTGAAGGCCAGTCCCGACGCCATGCGGTGGTGGACCGAGGCGAGGTTCGGCGTGTTCATCTGCTGGGGGCCGGTGAGCCTGAAAGGGGTCGAGATCGGCTGGGGGCGCGGCAAGGCGCGCCCCGACCAGAAGCAGGGCGGAGGCGGCTCCGTCCCCGCAGAGGTCTACGACAGCCTATACAAGGAGTGGAACCCCACCCGCTTCGACGCCAAGGAGTGGGTCGAGGTCGTCAAGGCGTCGGGGGCGCGATACGTCATCTTCCTCATCAAGCACCACGACGGCTTCTGCCTGTTCGACACGAAGCTGAGCGACTACAAGATCACAAGCCCCCTCTCGCCCTTCCGGCGCGACGTTGGCAAGGAGATAGCGGACGCTTGCCGCGCCGCGGGCATCAAGCTCTTCTGGTACTACTCGCAGCCCGACTGGCACCACCCCGACTATCGCACGGCGACCCACGCCCGCTACATCGCCTACCTCCACGGCCAGCTCCGCGAGCTGTGCGCCAACTACGGGCGGATTGACGGAATCTGGTTCGACGGCCTGGGCGGGAGCGCAAGGGACTGGGACTCCGAGCCGCTCTTCCGCCTCATCCGCGAGCTTCAGCCCCACGCAATCATCAACAACCGCTGCGGCCTGCCCGGCGACTTCGACACGCCCGAGCAAACCATCGGGCGCTACCAGAGCCATCGCCCCTGGGAGAGCTGCATCACCCTCGGCACCCAGTGGGCCTGGAAGCCCGATGACCGCATCAAGAGCTTCAGGGAGTGCATTGACATCCTCGTCCGCTGCGCGGGCGGCGACGGCAACCTGGCGCTGAACACGAACCCGATGCCCGACGGGCGGATCGAGCCGAGGCAGGTGGAGCGCTTCCGCGAACTCGGCGCCTGGCTCAAGCAGCACGGCGAGAGCATCTACGGCACCCGCGGCGGCCCCTTCAAGCCGGCCCCCTGGGGCGCCGCCACGTGCAGGGGCAACACCATCTACCTCCACATCCTCAAGTGGGAGTGGAAGCAGGGACCGCTCGTGCTTCCGGCCATTCCGAGGAAGGTCGTCGGCAGCCGCGTCCTCACCGGCGGCACGGCGAGCGTGAAGCAGAGCGAGGCAGGCATCGAGGTCTCTGTTGCTAAGACCGACCGCCAGGAACTCGACACCATCGTTGCCCTGGAACTCGACGGGCCGGCCTTTGAGATCA
>VGYV01001088.1 GCA_016872855.1 Planctomycetota bacterium | reverse complement strand
CGAGGAGTTCGTCGGGGGTGAAGGGCTTGGCGAGGTAGTCGAAGGCGCCCATCTTGATGGCCTCGACGGCGCTCTTGATGGTCGAGTAGCCGGTGATGATGATGACGGGGAGGAGCTGGCCGAACTCGCCATCGGCGATGGCGGAGGCGGCGCGGGCGAGGGAGGCGACTGGGCGTGCGATGCCGTGGGCGAGCTTCCAGGCGACGGCGCCGGCGGCGACGAGGCCGGCGAAGGTGACGAGAGCGAAGATGCCCAGGGTGCGGAGGATGAGGGCCTGGTTCTTGCGTTCGAGGACGCCGACGTAGAGCATGCCGATGGGGCGGCCGTCGGGGTCGTGGATGGGCGCGTAGGCCGAGATATACCAGTCGCTCACCACCCAGGCGCGGCCCACCCAGGTCTCCTGGCGGGCGAGGCATTCGTCCGAGGCATCGGCTGCAACTGGCTCGTCTGCCTGGCCGTCTGGATGGCCCTCTCGGCCAAGGACACGGCGGGCAAGGTGCTGGTCATCTTCTTCCCCATCATGGCTTTTGTAGCCCTCGGCTACGAGCACTGCATCGCCAACATGTACTTCATCCCGACCGGCCTGTTCCTGAAGGGCACGGCGGCTGCGGGCACGATGGCCCTCGACGGCCTGACCTGGGGCAACTTCCTCGCGAAGAACCTGGTGCCCGTGACGCTGGGCAACATCGTGGGCGGGGCGCTCTTCGTCGGCCCGGTCTACTGGCTCGTCTACATGCGCAAGGTTGCCAGGAAGGCCTGAGCGGCGGCACGGCTCAGGCCTTCGGGCCGGGAGGTGTCGGGGCAGGCGTTCGCGCCTGCCCCGCGCCATGCAGGCGCAGCCGATTGCATGGCGCCGGGGAACCCGTAGAATGGCATGCGGGGGCGGGAGCATCGGGCCGGAGGAGCGAGGCAACCGTGGAAGCCCTCGACCGCATCGTGATCGGCCTGAACAACCTGAGCGTGAAAGCGCGCCGCCCGCGGGTGAAGCCAGGCCAGATTCTCGTGCTGCTCCCCTCGTGCCTTCAGGCGGGCGACTGCAAGCAGAACGTGGTGGGCGACCTGGCGGGGTGCCGCCGCTGCGGGCGCTGCCGCATCGGGCCGCTGCTGGACCTGTGCGAGCGCGCCGGCGTCGCGGCGGCCCTGGTCAAGGGGGGACGGATGGCGGTCAAGCTCGCCCGCCAGGAGCACATCCGGGCCGTCGTAGCCGTTGCTTGCGAGAAGGAGTTGCGCGCCGGCATCCTCGCCTGCCTCCCCAAAGCGACCATTGCCCTGATCAATCGCCGGCCCCACGGCCCGTGCACGGAGACCGACGTGGACGTGGCCGAGGTGGAGAAGGCGATTCGGTGGCTAACGCGGGCGCGTGAATACTGAATGTCGAACGCTGAATATCGAATGTCGAAGTAAGAGAGGCCACTCGGCGCCCCTTCTTGCGCTCTCATTCAGCATTTGCCATCGCCTCTTCGGTCCGATGGCCGATGAGCGCGGGGAGGAAGAGCAGGCTCCAGAGCAGGCAGGCGAGAATGCCCACGCTGACGCCGAGGCCGCCGCCCGCGCTGCCCGCTACCTCGCCGCCATCCAGCAGCTCTGCACGATCGCCAGTAGCTGTGCGTGCTGCAGCGTCTTCGCCGTGGACGGTGGGCCTTCTTCGCTGCTCAAGCGCACGGACGGTGCGCGGTGACGCGCTCTGTGAGCTCAGCGCCGCGCCGAGCCAGGAAGCCACTTGCCCGCTCAGCGTGCCCGGCCCATAGGGGGAGCCGGCGGCGCAG
>VGYV01001087.1 GCA_016872855.1 Planctomycetota bacterium | reverse complement strand
CAGTACGGCGGGCGGTCCGTGCCCCGCCGCGCCTCGCTCGCTATCCCTCCCGCACACTATCGCGACCAGCCCGTTTTCGCCCATCGCACCATGTATCAGGACTGGTATTGGCTCCAGGCGCGCTCGTTCGATGAGCAGTTGCTGCCCATGCCGCCGGGCGTCCTGCCCGAGGGGGCGCAGACGCTCTGGATGGGCGACCACTTCCGGCTGATGCGCCAGGGCAATAGCTGGCCGTATGAGGCCGTGCAGCACGGAGCGCGCGTCTACGAGTTCATCGGCCAGGTGCCGAAGGCCAACGAGGCGCTCTTCGCCGTCGGGGACGACGGCAGCCGGAACTTCGAGTTGCTCTGCTACAGCGCGCCGGAGACGCTCGCCTTCTACCTCGACGGCCTGGAACGGGCCTGGGGCAAGGGTGGAGCAGGCCCCCGGCCGGGCGGCGTCACCCGCAACAGCGTCACCGTCTGGTCTCCCATGGACATTGGCACCAGACCGCTTGGCGCCGCCTGCCACTGCCCGGCCTGCCGGGCGACCCTGGCCAAGGGCGGTGAGGAACTGGTCATCGGCTCGTTCGTGAAGCGATTGTGCGAGGAAGTGAAGCGGCGCTGGCCTGGCAAGACCGTCATCTACATCCCCTGGGCCATCCCAGGCTGCCCCGAGGTGCTGGGATTCCCCGACAACCTCGTCGTGGGTTCGCTCAACCTGGACCTGATGGGGCTGATGCACCAGCCCGATGTCCGCGCCCTGGAGCAGGGCAGGTTGCGCGCGTGGAGCGCCAAGTCCGGCCGACCTGTCCATATCTGGGTCGACTTCGCCAGCCCCAGCGACTGGACGTATGGGCCGGTCCAGTTCCCTCACGTCGTGCGGGACTTCTATCTCAAGAACCGGAGTTCCCTCGCCGGGTCATCCGTCCTGAGCTACGGCGGGGCCTGCTTCCTCACAGCGGCGCCCACGTACTACGTCTGGAACCGCGTGCTGTGGAATCCCGAATTGGATGTTGATGCGGCGCTCGACGAGATGTGCCGGCGGCTCTTCGGCCCGGCCGCGGCCAGCGCCCGCGAACTCCTGCGGCTCCAGTGCGAACGATGGGAGAGCACGTCCCTTTCGCGCCCGCTGCGCGTGGGCGAGAACCGCATCCCGCCCAAGCTGTTCCGTGAAATCTGGCCCCCCGACGTGGTGGCCCGGATGAAGGCGCTGCGCGACAAGGCCCTGGCCGAGCTGGCCAACCACCCGGATGCCCGAAGGTCTTTCCTCTACTGGACCTGGGCGTTCGACGCCTTTGTCGAATACGCGGGGCGTGTCGAAGCAGTCATGGCTCAGGGCGCTGACGCCGCCCCGGAGGCGACGCCGTCGAACGCCGATGCGGAGGCGCGATTCGGGGGCGGAGCGGCGGATGTCAACAGCGCCAGGATCGCCACCGTGCGCAGGCAAGATGGCCCAGTTGCAGGTCAAAGCGAGATCGCGTTCGACCTCTCCTGGGGCCACACCTGGCGAGCGAAGTGGACGGAGCTTGCCGCGGCAAGCGTGAGCGGCAGGGACATGGCGGTCGAGAGCTGGAGCGCGGCGTGGGTGTTCGCGAAGTTCCGCAAGCCCGGTGACGATGGCTACGCTCACGCTACGCTCTCGCCCGATCGCTCCCACTACACGGTCCCCGGCGTAGCGGCACTGGGCGTCGGCCTCACCAATGGCAAGGGCGTCGGAGCGTTCATCTATCGCGCCGGCGTCGGGCACGGCCCGCTGGACCTCAAGGGCGTGAAGCTCCGCTGGCTG
>VGYV01001086.1 GCA_016872855.1 Planctomycetota bacterium | reverse complement strand
CGTCGCCTCCCGCGCCGTGCACACGGCAACTCGGCGGATGCGGGCCGGCGGCGGGTCATAGAGGAACGGCAGGCTCTGGTAGGCATAGGTGTGCATCCTCCCCATGAACCCGTAGCCGATCATCCCCACGCCAGTCTCGGGCAGAGCCTGCGACACCGCGTTTCTCCTCTTGCGGACAGGAGCCGAACGGCGGTATTATAGCGGGCGGCAGCGAGCCATTCAACCACCCAATGAGGGGCCCAACAATCGTCAATCGGCAATCGGCAATCGGCAATCTCTTTGTGGGGCTCACCCTCGCCCTCAGCTTCGGCATGGCCGTCACCAAAGTGACCTCCTACGACACCTGGGTCCACCTGTCGCTCGGCCGCTGGATGTTCGAGAACGGCAGGCTCCCGCACACTAACCTGCTGTCGCACACACAGCCCGACCGGCCCACGCACGACCACCAGTGGCTCTTCCAGGCTGGCCTCTACGGCGTGTGGCGCGCGGCAGGGATTGACGGAGCGACGCTCCTGAAGGCGGCCATCGTGGCCGCGGCCTTCGCCTTCGCGCTGGCCACGGCACGCCGCAAGGGGGCCGAGGTCGTCGTGGCCGCAGCCGTCATCATCGTAGCCGTGGGGGCGGCCCGGTTCCGCTTCACGCTCAGGCCCCAAGTCGTCGGCCTTCTGTTGACAGGGCTTTACCTCTACCTGCTGGAACGCTGGCGCGGGGGCGGCTGCCGTTGCCTCCTCATCCTCTTGCCACTCCAGGTGCTCTGGGCTAACATCCACGGCAGCGCCATCCTCGGCTGCGGCCTCGTCGCCGCCTACGCCGCGGCCGAGACGCTGAAGCAGCATCCCAGATTCCACATTACAGATTCCAGATTGAAATCGGCAATCGGCAATCAGCAATTGGCAATGCTCTGGCTCTGTGCGCTCTCTCTCCTCCCCCTCACCCTCGTCAACCCCCACGGCCTGGGCATCCTGAGCCTGCCTTTCACCCACGCCGCAAAGCAGGTGTCATCGGGGCTGAAGGAGTTGCTCCAGGACCGGGCGAGCATCGCCTGGGCCGACCTGGGCTCCCGCCACCTCTGTTTCACCATCCTGGCAGCCGTGGGCCTCCTGTCGCTCATCGGCTCGGCGCTTCGCCGCGACATCACGGAGGTCGGCCTCTTCGCCGGCACGCTGGCGGCCGCCCTCTACTCGGAGCGTTTCGTGGACCTCTTTGCCGTCGCCGCCGCGCCCATCGCCGCCCGCAACCTCACGCGACTCCTCAACGCGCCGCTCAAGCGTCTCTCGCCGCCACTCCTCGCCTGCCTGGGCGCCACCGCCATCCTCGGCCTCGCCTTCCTCGGCAAGGTCTCCAGCGACAGGGACACCCCCTTCGGCCTCGGCCTGGCCCCCGCGGCGTTCCCAGAGCAGGAGCTTGCCTTCATCCAGGAGCATTTCCCGACGGGCAACCTGTTCAACGAGTTCGAGCACGGCGGCTACATCTATTGGCGCACCCGCCGCCCCGTGTTCATAGACAGCCGTGGCGAGCTGGCCTACGACATGGCCTTCTTCCGCGCCTACGTGGACGCCTGGACCTCCCGCGACAGTTGGCGCGAGCTGGTCGAGCGCTACGGCCTCCGCGTCGCCCTCGTCGCCCGCCCGCCCCTCCAGGCGGTCCTCCTCTCCGACGGCCAGTGGGAGCACGTCTTCCCAGGCCCTGTCGGCGCCGTCTTCGTCCGAAAGGCCAACTAACCCGCGCGCTGCGAGGCGCTTTCCGTGCCGCCGCTTCGCTGCAACCCA
>VGYV01001085.1 GCA_016872855.1 Planctomycetota bacterium | reverse complement strand
ACTTTCGGTTTTCTCCGAGGGGTGCACGGCGAGCCGTCGGTCCGGCTTGGTGGCTTCATATTCATCGATTCTCTTACCAGCTTCGCAACCTTGCGGCTCGCTAAGGCCCCTGACGCAATCGAGGCTATCGCCGCCTTCGGCGACTACGTCGAGCGTGCTCCTTTCGACCTCTTCGGGCTACTTCTTACTGACAATGGGGGGGCGTTCATTTCGGACCTCTTCATCTCCGCGGTCAGGCGAGCCGGCCTCCAGCACAGGACCATCCGACCCTCGCACCCCTGGTCGAACGGGAAGGTCGAGGCGATGAATAAGACCCTGAAGTACCAGTGCTTCGCGGCCATCGCCGGCAACGTGGAGAAGTGGGAAAACGCCGTCGCCCTCGTGGACCGTTGGATGCAGTACTACAACACCACGCGGTCCCACGGCGGCCACTGCAACAGGGGGCTTCCCCCCCTCCCTTTCTACGACCTGTGGCAGAAAACCCCAGGCGACGAGATCGCGAAGCTCATCAGCCTGGGCATCATCAAGATCGACCAGGATTGGGACGTGCGGCTGATGGGCAGCGAGACCGCCGTGGAAGGTGAGGCGGCTCCTCTGCCCTGGGCCTTCGTGATGGATAGAAGGACGACCCCGACCCTGCAAGCCGCCCTCGGGCTTCCCCCGCCCGGCGACCCGGTCGCACAGGCCGCCGGAAAGGGCAGCAACATCATTCTGGCGAGGTAGCGATGGACACACAAGACACCCAGATGCCCGAGGAACCGCTCGCCGAGGAGTTCAAGGCCGTGGCCTTCACGCCCTCCGGCCTTGCGATGCCCCTGAGAGTTCTCGACGTGGACCCCCGCCCCGTCGAGTGGCTCTGGCCGGCGACAATCCCCATTGGCAAGGTCACGGTCATTGCGGGCGACCCCGGGCGGGGCAAGAGCCTCATCACGCTCGACCTGGCGGCCCGCGTCTCCACGGGAGCCGGCTGGCCCTGCGGCACGGGAAACGCCCATCCGCCCAGCCGCGTTCTCCTCATCTCGGCCGAGGACGACGTGCCCGACACAATCCGCCCACGCCTCGACGCGAACGGGGCGGACTCCAGCCGCATTCACTTCCTCAGCTCGCTTGAGGCGAAGCACTTCCAGCAGGGCTTCGAGCTTCCCCGCGACTTCGCCAACCTGGAAGAGCTCCTGATCGCAATGCCCGACGTGCGGCTCCTGGTCCTCGACCCCCTGATGGCCTTCATCTCGACCGCCTCGGTCACCAACCACGGGATGCGGGCTGTTGTCGCCTCGATGCAGGCTCTCGCGGCCAGGCGGAGAATCGCCGCCATCTTCATCACACACCTCACCAAGTCCCCCGCCGCCTCGCCCCTCTACAGGGCAATGGGCAGCGTGGGGCTGGTGGCCTCTGCACGGGCAGTCCACGTCTGCTGGCCTGAGGATGAAACCCCCGGCCGTTGTCTCTTTGTGCCTCTCAAGTGCAACCTCGCCCAAAACCTCAAGGCCTTCGCTTACACCATCCAAGCCATCGGGGAACCCGGAATCCCCGTAATCCAATGGGAGGCAGAACCCGTTCCCTTGAGCCTTCTGAGCACATCCACGGCCAACCCCATCCCCAGGGTCGAGGACGCCCGCTGTGCCGGTTGGCTCGCAGCAATCCTCGCCGATGGCCCGGTCCCCGTCGCAGACCTCAACAGGGCCGCCAAAGCAGCAGGCTTCTCCCGCAATGCCCTCAGAAGGGCCAAGAAAGCCCTCGGGGTCACTTCCGGCCCCGTCGACAAGGGAG
>VGYV01001084.1 GCA_016872855.1 Planctomycetota bacterium | reverse complement strand
TGATAGAAAGCCGGGCTGACAAAAACCGTGCCAAAGCCCCGAAGGGAGGCGGCGGCGCGGGCGCCCGTTTGGCTGCCTGCCCCCAGGCAGGCCACGCCGCACGAGCGAAGTCTCGTGCGGCGCTTAGTTTCTTAGTCCGTCCTCAGAGCATGCAGGGGAATCAGCGAGTTCGTAGTTCGGGCTTCAGCCCGTACCTGCCCGATACGGCCTGAAGGCCGCACTACGAACGCGGGCCCTTCATTTCTCCAGCGTGATCGCGGCCAGGAGGGGGGCGGCGGGGGTGCCGCTATCTCGGAAGACGATCTTCTCGACGGCGACGGGCCGGAGGGGGACGCCGAGCATATTGAGGTGCCAGGGGTCGCCCTTGAGGCCGCAGTGGGCGTCGGTGACGACGGGGGCGAGGACCCAGTCGTCGCACGTGCGGTCGCTGATGAGGGGCACAGTCTGCGTCTGGCCATCGGCGTAGTGGATGACGTATTCCGCCACGGCGCCCCAGTCGCCCGCGCCCTCGTCGTCGGGCGACCAGCCCGTGACGTTCCCCAGGAAGAACAGCCGCTTGCCCTGCGCCTTGACGGGAATCTCCACCTGCATCGGCCACTTGATGTCTTTCGGCGCGTTCGGGCTGTGGAGGACGACAAGGCCCTTGCCTTCATTCTTCGCGGGGTCAATAAGCTGGAACGGCACCCCACCGACGACCTGAGGGCCAACACGCAGGCCGGTGAAGAGGAACTTGCCAGGCTTGGGAACACCGAACGGGGCGGTGAAGGGGTCGGTGTTGGCGAGCTTCGAGAGGTCCAGCATCTGGCATTGCTCGGCTTTCAGCTCGGGGGTAAGCGGGAGCTTCACCAGGCCAGGGATCGGCTTCACCTGCGGTTTCATCTCCTGATAGAGCTTCACGACCGTCGGAAAGTCCCAGCGTTTCGATTGGTCGCCGCGGGCGGCGACCTCGATTCCTTCGACCTTGTTCAGGAGGGGCCTCGACTTGGGAAGGTGGAGGGTGATTCGCTTGGGTGGGTTGCGTTTGGGCGGGTCGAACGAGAGCTCGATCCCGCCCGCCTTCCCGACGATGCTGAAGCCCATCGGCCCGAAGTGGGTCGGGGCGCGCTCGACGCGAATCTCCTGCCCCTCGCCCAGCCACCAGTCGGGCACGGCGAGGAGGAGGTGAAGCTCGTCGCCCCGTTCGTGGAGGAGCATGTGGCGGAGCATGAGGGCGTAGTTTGCCGCGCCGGTCACGTGGGGAATCGTCTCGCTCCAGGCGTAGCGCCGCTTGTAGAAGATGCCTTCGGGGAAGGCGTGGGCCGCGGTCGAATGGAGCAGTTGCCAATAGAACTCCTCCACCACCTTCTCGTGCTCGCCACGGACGAGCGAGGCCATTGTCGTGTAAGCGGACATGTAGGGGTGAATCACGGGCTGGCCGCCGGGCGACCAGCGGATCGTGCCCTCCACGAATCCGCCGCCGAAGTCCTCTCGCACGTGCTTGAGCAGGGCGGTCACTCGCGGGTCATCGCGGTCGAAAATCTCCGTCGGCCAAAGCGTCTCCGTGTTGCCCCAGTGGGTGCCCGCCTTCTCCCAACTCGGCGGGAAGTGGGGGAGGCCGGTGCGCTTGTGGGCGGCGTCAATGGCTTCGCGGTAGAGCTTGGCCTCGGCGAGAAGCTCATCCGCTTCGGCGGCCTTGCCAAGTATGCGGGCCGCGTCGGCGGTGCACAGCAGCCCGCGCAGGTTCCAGAAATCGTAGCCGGGAATGTGATGCTTGCCGTTCCACAGGTTCTC
>VGYV01001083.1 GCA_016872855.1 Planctomycetota bacterium | reverse complement strand
GGGTGCAATAACGGGTTTGCGCGCGGGAGGGGGCGTTCCTGTTTGTAGTTCGGCCTTCAGGCGGTCTTGGCCGCTGCCACGTCGGACAGGAGAACCGCGTAAACGCCGAACTACGAACCAAGATGGGCGGCGCGCAAACCTGCTATTGCACCCACCTTCTCCGGGTTCCTGGACAACTCGCCCGCCGGCAGCTATAATCGAGGCAGAAGCACCGCACACGCTGTCCCGACGAGGAGTCGCTCCCGATGGACGTCCGAGAGAGCATTCGCGCGCTGGCCGCGCGCGTGAAGTCGGTCGCCAGGCAACTGGCCGTCGCATCCTCCGCCATCAAGGACAGGGCCCTGCGCGCGATGGCCGATGGCTTGGCGGCTAAGGCCGCCTGGCTGAAGGCGGAGAACGCGAAGGACCTCGCGGCGGGCGAGGCGGCCGGCCTCTCCGCCGCGCTGCTCGACCGCCTGAAGCTCAGCGACAAGCGCATCGCGGCGATGGCGGAGGGCCTCCGCCAGGTGGCCGCGCTGCCCGACCCCGTGGGGGCCATCATCGGCGGGAGCGTGCGGCCGAACGGCCTCCGCATCACCAAGGTGCGGGTGCCGCTCGGGGTCATCGCCATCATCTACGAGAGCCGGCCAAACGTGACGGCTGACGCCGCGGGCCTGTGCCTGAAGGCCGGCAACGGGGTGGTCCTGCGCGGCGGCAAGGAAGCGTTGGCGAGCAACGTGGCCATCTGGCGCGTGCTCCAGGAGGGCCTGGGCGCCGCGGGGCTGCCCGCCGAGGCCGCGGCGCTCATCGAGACGACCGACCGGACGGCGGTGGACGCGCTGATCACGGCGGACGGGCTGGTGGACGTGGTGATTCCCCGCGGTGGAGAGGGGCTGATTCGCCGCGTGGTCCAGGGCGCGACGATTCCGGTTATCAAGCACTACAAGGGCGTGTGCCACGTCTACGTGGACGCCTCGGCGGACCTTGCGATGGCGGAGGAGATTTGCCTCAACGCCAAGTGCCAGCGGCCCGCGACGTGCAACGCGATGGAGACTTTGCTCGTCCACGGGGCAATCGCCCAGCGCTTTCTGCCCCAGATGGGCAAGCGCTTCGCCGAGGCTAAGGTGGAATTGCGCGGCTGCGAGCGAACCCGACAGCTCCTGCCCGACGCCAAGGCCGCCACGGAGGACGACTGGTTCGCCGAGTACCTCGACCTCATCCTGGCCGTGCGGGTGGTGGACTCGACGGAGGAGGCGATGGAGCACATCGCCCGCTACGGCTCGGCCCACTCGGATGCCATCGTGACGACGGACGTGCGGGAGGCCGACAAGTTCGTCCAGGGCGTGGACTCCGCGGCGGTCTACGTGAACGCCTCGACGCGGTTCACCGACGGCTACGAGTTCGGCATGGGGGCCGAGATCGGCATCAGCACCGACAAGTTGCACGCCCGCGGCCCCATGGGGCTTGAGGAGCTGACCAGCTACAAGTTCGTCGTCTACGGCAACGGGCAGCTCAGGCAGTAGGTCGCAGGGGCCTGGCCCAGCGCCGGCGAGCAGAGCCCCAGAGCGGGCAGCTCTGCCACGTTCCCTTGCCTCGACCCTTCCCCTTCCCCCTCCCTTGAAGGGAGGGGGGTTGAAAACCCCTCTCCCTTTCAGGGAGAGGGCAGGGAGAGGGTGGGCGTCAAGGGCTTGGCGCAAGCTCACTAGGAGCCTGTCTAAGAATCCACGCGGGACTGCGACGCCAGCGATTCTGGCCGCAGGCAAGGAGTGAGGAGGAGGCGATGCAACGGAGAGCAT
>VGYV01001082.1 GCA_016872855.1 Planctomycetota bacterium | reverse complement strand
ACCCATGAGCGTGAATCATGCACGAGCGGCGTGGTGGCTTCTTGCGGCCCTCTCCGCATTCCCCCCCAGCACGCAGGCCGCCCAGGATGCCTCGGCCCCAGGCGAGATTCAGGTCGAGCCCCCGACCCTCCACTGCCTCGCCGTCCGCTGGCCCATCCTGGGCGACGACAATGCGAACGCCGCCATCGCCGTCCAATACCGCAGGGTGGGCGACCCCGCCTGGAAGCAAGGCTTCCCCCTCTTCCGAACCATCCGCTCCGTGACCAACGACCAGCGCGGCCAATGGTCGTTCAGCGGAATCCCCGCCGCACGCCTCCCAGGCGGCTCTATCTTCGCCGGCAGCATCGTGGACCTCGACCCCGAAACGGACTACGAGGTGAAGCTCTCCCTCAAGGACCCCGACGGCGGCGACGCCGAGCGGCTGCTCAAGATGCGGACCATCGGCGAGCCGAAGGAGCCGCCGGGCATGCGCGTCCGCCACGTGGCGCCCGAGAACGCCTCCGCTGGCCCCGCCGCCATCATGGGGCTGGCCGCCGCCGTCGCAACCATGGAGCCGGGCGACCTGTTCCTCCTCCACAAGGGCCGCTACGAGATCAAGGGCGCACTCGAACTCAAGGCCAGCGGCGAGGCTGGCAAGCCCATCATCTTCCGGGCCGCGGGCGATGGCGAGGCAATCATTGACGGCGGCGGCGACGACACGGCGAAAGGCCGCCTCATCTCCGCAGGCAAGATCAAGCACATCTGGCTCGAAGGCCTCACACTCCAGGGTCGCCAATACGCCATCGTCGCCCACGAAGGCTCCAACTGGGTGATCCGCCGCTGCACCTTCCGCAAGATGGAGAAGGGCTTCACCGCGCACAACGGCGGCTACAACGTCTCGCGCGCCCACTTCATCACCGACAACACCTTCATCGGCCCAACCTCGTGGCCCCGCACCAAGGGCATCGAAGCCCCCTGCGCCACCTACATGAGCGGCTCAGGACACGTCGTCGCATACAATCGCATGCAGAACCTCGGCGACGGCACCCACGGCACGGGACACGGCAACTGGTCAGCCTGCGACATCCACAACAACGACGTGACGGTCTGCACCGACGACGGCTTCGAGGCCGACTACGGCGAGACCAACATCCGCGTCTTCCGCAACCGCATCCTCAACGTCGCACACGGCATCACCGCACAGCCCGCCCAGGGCGGGCCCCTCTACTTCTTCCGCAACTTCATCTACAACGCCACCTACTCCCCCTTCAAGCTCCACAACGACACCTGCGGCGTCCTCCTCTTCCACAACACGTGCCTGCGAAACGGCCCCTGCTTCATCATCCAGCCCGCCACCGAAACCGTCACCGACGTCTGGACCCGCAACAACCTCTTCCTCGGCACACGCGGCACCGCACTCCCCACCACGGGCCGCATGATCACCTGCGACTTCGACAACGACGCCTTCGGCGGCTTCACCGGACCCTTCGCCGAGTGGAACCGCAAGACCTACAAGACCCCGGCTGACGCCAAGGAGGTCCTCTATCGCCAGCACGGCGCCATCCTCCTCGACCCCAAGGCCGTCTTCGCCTCCGGCCTCCTGCCCCCCGCCGACCCCAACACCACCTACAAGGCCGACGACCTCGACTTCCGTCTCCGCCCCGACGGCCCGGCGATTGACAAGACCGGCATGCGGAAGTCAAGAGCGATTTTCGATGCGGAGTCCGCCGGTGCCCACGAGGTGGGTGGTTTTCGCGGACTCCAGGCCGGCTTGTCGGGCCGAGGGCTCATCTCTCTCGTTGCCTCGCG
>VGYV01001081.1 GCA_016872855.1 Planctomycetota bacterium | reverse complement strand
CCGCGCCCTTGATGCCGACCAGCGGCTCAGCGAACTTGTCGGCAAGCTATGGGTCTGCCTCCACGTCTCGCTCCTGCTCGGCGACGCCTCGCCGCGCTGGGGCCTCGCCATCGGCGGCGATTCCTCCTTCCGCATCGCGGGCGACGATCCGGGTCTCTACGGCAAGATTCAGGGCACGTTCCTGAGCGCCGCCAAGTCACTAAAGGACCCAACACAACACTTCGAGTTGGCCTCCGCCGACGGCTCGCTCGATCCCCCGCGCCTGCTGTGGGCCGCGCCCTTTCTAGTCCACAGCGGAGAGGTGCCCGGACGACTCGGCATCTACAACGTCGCACTCGCCACGGCCCAGGAGAGCCTGCCGCGCGAGGGGACGCCCGACGACACCCTCGCTGCCCTCAACGTCCAGCGCATCGAGGGCCAGGCCGCCGAACTCTCCCCGCTCCTGGCCGCCGTGGCCAGCCACCCGGGGCTTTCGCTCCGCCGCTCGATCGTTGCCGACAGCTTCTACTCATTCCCATCGTTCCCGTCGGACTACCGTCCCCGCGGCCCGATGGTGATGGGCCGCCTCCCCGGCAGCCCGATGCCCGACCGCCAGATGCCCCACGTCATCGTCCAACTCCACCTCAGGCGGCGTGGCGAGTCGCCCTACACCGACCTGCCCTACCAGCCGCGTAAGGCGTATGCCTTCGACGACTTTGCGGTACTGCGGACGAACCAGAACGGCTCCTACGGCTTCGGCCCCGTGCAGCGTGCCACCTGGCAGCTCAGCGGCTTCGCCGCAGGCTTCAACGAACGCGGGGAGGTCACTGCCGCCTCCGACGTGCTCTCCGCGCCGGGCGTGGCCTGGCGCCTCAACATGTTCCAATGCCGCTCAGGCGCTGCCGTCCTCCCGCCCCAGCTCGACCCGCGTCCCGTCCAGGTGCTCCGCGCACGTGGTAACAGCCCCGTGGACGACGAGCGGGCTTTCTACCAAACCCTCGATGGCGTCGCTTACTGGTACTGCGAGACAAAGGTTGACGCCGTGAAGCTCTTCGGCCTCCGCGCCCTCGTCGCCCTCGGCTCCGACGACGCTGGGCCTTCTGGTCACGCGTCACGCGTCACGGGTCACGACTGGGAAGGCACCGGCTTCTCCACCACCCCGCCGTGGGAGCTGCCTGACAGCGCGCGGCTCTCCGCCTCCGACCTCTGGCGCCTCAACGAGGCCAGGATGCAGGTCCTCCGCTCGCGCGGCATCGTCAACTCCTCCATCGAAGAGCTCCACGGCCAGGCCGAAGACCTGTTGCTGGCGGCGGACAAGGCCAGGCCCGTGGCCGACGCCGAGGCCCTCGCCGCCTCCGCCTTCCTCGCCGAGCAACCCGTCTACAACGCCACCCGAGCCACGCTCAACGACCTCGTTCGCGCCGTCCTCGTGCTCCTGGGCCTCTCCGTCCCCTTCGCCTTCGCCATCGAGCGCCTCCTCGTCGGCGCCACGAACGTCTATCGCCAGATCGCCTGGTTCGCAGGCTTCTTCTCCCTGACCTTCCTGATTCTCTTCTTCACCCATCCGGCGTTCGCAATCTCCCAGACGCCGACGATCATCTTCCTCGGCTTCGCCGTCGTGGTCCTGGCCTCACTGGTCATCGTCATCATCATGCGGCGCTTCGAGGTCGAGCTCAAGGTGCTCCAGGGCCTGACCACCACGGTTCACGCGGCGGACGTCTCGCGCTTCAGCACCGTGATGGCGGCGATGGCGATGGGCATCTCCACGATGCGCCGCCGCCCGCTCCGCACCGCCCTCACCGCCGTCACC
>VGYV01001080.1 GCA_016872855.1 Planctomycetota bacterium | reverse complement strand
CGTCTGACTTCCCCGGAGAAGCGCGCCGTGGACTATGTGGTTGCCGCCACTGGCGCGGCCTCCGTGCAAACCAACGAATTCCGCTTCACAGGCCAGTGCGGCATCGCCCGCCTCCGCGAAGGGCGCGTGAGCGTGGCGCTGGTGAACGGCGCCGAGATCCGCTGCCGGGACATCGGTGTCTTCGGCAAAGGCCCCGTGTCGCTCATGCAGACACCCACGGGCTTCAGTGGCTCCGCCGACGGCTCTCAGCGCGAAATCTACCTGCTCCTCGGCCGCGAGTGGACCAGCGACCTCGTGCTCACGCTGAACGGCAAGCGTGAGAAGCGCAACTCGCCCAACGGCATCCTCGCCATCGAGCTGCCGGAAGGGCGCTGCGAGTTCACCATCGAAAAGCCGTGACAGGCTATGGCGAACCGACTGCGATAAGGAGATAACCCATGAGACGGCTAGCCGCCTTTGCGAACCTGACGGCTCTCGCGCTCGCTGGAGCCGGTTGCGTTGCCTTGAGAGCCGAACTGGCGAATGCCGAGCCCCAACCGCGCGACCTGACGCCCGTGACCTGGCTGGCGGCGCCAGCGCACCCGCCCGTGGAGATTGTGCGCGGCGGGAAGGCGCGGGCGGTCGTCTACGTAGCCGACCCAAGAGGTAACGAAAAGTACGATCGGAAGAAGCATGGCAACTATCCCCCGGTGCTCCCGCTGTTGATCAACGAACTGATCGAGGTGGTCCGCCTGAGCACCGGCGCCACGCTCAACCGGGTTGACCAGACGCCGGCCGCGGACCAGCCGGCCATCGTGATCGGCGACTGCGAGGAATCGCGCCGGGCCGGCATTGATGCCGCGAAGATCCCCATCGAGGGATTCATCGTCAAGACCGTCCCGAACCGCGTGTTCCTCGTGGGCAGCACGCAGCCGGTGCCGCCGGGGAGCGACCCGTGGGCAGTATGGGGCAACGAGGGCACGGCCTGGGCCGTGGCGGACTTCCTGGAGCGGTTCGTGGGCGTGCGCTGGTACTGGCCGACCGAGGTCGGCGGGCGGACCATCACCCCCGCCAAGTCGCTCGCCATCCCTCCGGTCCACTACAGCGACCAGCCCGTCTTCCACCAGCGGGAGTATCACCCGCCCGATGGCTGGAAGCTTCCGACGAAGGCACGGTCGTCCGACAAGGAGCCGCTTCCCTTCCCGGCGGGCGCCATCCCCGAAGGGGTCGCGGTGATCAGCACGGCCACCTACCTGCCCCTCGTGCGCGGCGGGTGCAGTTGGCCCTACAAGATCAAGGTCCATCAGCCTCAGAACCTCGGGCGCCTCCCGGAGAAGTTCCGTGAAGAGAACAAGGAGATGTTCGCGCTCAAGAAGGATGGCACGCGGAACTTCGAGATGTTCTGCTACAACTCGCCCAAGACGCTCGAGTATCTCCTGGAAGGCTGCGAAAGGGTTTGGACCCAGGGCAAAGGCGGTTGTCCCTGGGTCACATCCACCTGCGTCACGGTCTCCCCTCCCGATTCGACGGTGGAGTGTCACTGCCCCCCTTGCCGCGAGGCGTTCGCCAAGGGCGGCGGCACGTGGATTGACGGCCCCTCGATGATGATGGGGCTCTTCGTCAAGCGGATGTGCGAGGCCGTGAAGCAGCGCTGGCCCGACAAGAAGGTGATCTACCTGCCCTACTGGAACTACCAGGAATGCCCCAAGGGGGTGGACTACCCCGACAACCTTGTGATCATGGCCGCCATGACCACCTACCCGATGGCCTTGAACGTCCAGCCTGAAAACATGCAGGAAGCGATGGAACGCCTG
>VGYV01001079.1 GCA_016872855.1 Planctomycetota bacterium | reverse complement strand
AGCTACGACGAAGCTCAGACCTGGCGAGTCAAGAAGCTGATTCACGCCGGACCATCTTCCTACTCCGGCCTCGTTCGCCTCCCCAATGGCGACGTGGGCCTGGTCTTCGAGGGGGGCGAGAAGCACTGCCGCGAGTGGATCCGCTTCATGCGCCTACCGCTCGCCTGGCTCGAGCAGGGCCACGACGTGAAGTAGCTTGGGTGCCTCGGAATCAGTGACATACGGACAGGCCATGAAAGGAGAGTTCCAATGAAACATGTCAGCATTGCGGGCATCGTGACCGTGCTGGCCTTAGGGGCATGGGCGCAAGCGGAGGAACCAGCCACCAAGGGGAAGATCCGTGTCCTGGTGACCTTGGCCGGGCACGGCTTTGATGAGAAGGCATTCGCAGCCAAGTTCGACAAGATGCCCGACCTCCAGTACACCAAGATCCAGATGCCCCAGCAGGCCAAGATGCTCAAGCCGGGGTTGGAGAAGGACTTTGACGTCATCGTGATGTTCGACTGGGCCAAGACGTCTGCGGAGGACAACCGGAGCTTCGGCGAGCTGCTCCAGCGGGGCATCGGCCTGGTTTCGATGCACGCGAATCTGCTCTCTCACGAGGGGTGGGATGAGTGGCGGAAGGTCGTGGGATGCAAGTGGTGCCTCAAGGAGACCGAGATTGACGGGAAGAAGCACGGCCCCACGCAGGTCGCTGGCTTCAACGTGCCGATCAAGGTGAGTGTAGCCGACAAGGAGCACCCGATCACCCGTGGCCTGGCCGACTTCACCATCGCTGACGAGGCGTTCAAGGGCGGCTACGTCGCGCCCGACGTTCACGTTGTGCTGAAGACCGATACGCCCACGTGCCAGCCGCAGGTTGCGTTCACGGTGCAGTACGGCAAGTGTCGGGTGTTCTACTGCATGCTCGGCCATGGCCCCGCGGCCTGGAACAACCCTGCCTTCACCGACGTGCTCGACCGAGCGATCCGCTGGGCAGCGCGCCGCGCCCCTGCTGAATGACAAGACCGAGAGCTTCACTCGCCGAGCCTCATGCGGTTCCACGCTTTGATGCCGCGTGGGGGGCCGCTACAATAGCTCTTGTGGAGACTCCGCGTGTAGGTTTGCACGGCTCGCATTGTCGGGCGACTCGCTCCCCCTCGGGACGCTACGTCGGTGACATCCAGACCCCGTCGGCCATCTGGCCCCTTGTCCGACGAAGCGCTCTGCGTGCGCGACCGGCAACGAGCGCATCGTGCGGGGCAGACTCGGTTACCGGGCGGAGGAGATGGTGGCCGTACCGTGACAACAGCGCGACCGGCGGCGGGCTTTCGCGTAAGGTGGAGAAACCCGCGCGGTGCCGCGCCCCGATGCGGCGTATGTTGGTGAAACAAGCGAAACGAACCAGGAGTGATACCGTGAAGAGACTGATGCTGTTGTCGGCGATCGTCATCGGCGCGACTGCGGCGGCGGGCGCGGCTGAGCCAGCCGGCGCCACTACGGATCCGGGCGGCCCCTCATATGTCGTTCTCTGGCCGGGCGGGACCCGAATCCCTTCGATCGACATCACAACCACGGGTACGTTGCTGGCGTTTGCCCAGAAGGGCGGCGGCGACAACCATCCCAACGACGTCGAAGTGCGCCGAAGCGCCGACATGGGCAAGACGTGGAGCGCGCCCAAAGACCTGACGCGTAAGAATAGAAAATGGCCGCTTCGGGGTTCTTTGTGGGTAGCCCCCAGGGGTTGTGGTTGTCGGTCGGCGCGAGCAGCTGGCGATCCAGCGCCGGCACAGGTGTATTTCGGCGTAAGTCCTT
>VGYV01001078.1 GCA_016872855.1 Planctomycetota bacterium | reverse complement strand
AGCGCCCGCCCCCCGCCGCGTCAAGTCGTTTGGTCGTGGTCCGTTCTGGACACGGGGTCGCCTGCGCGCTCGTGCCTCAGCGGCAGTGGGGAAGGATTCCACACCTGTACAGGTGTGGAATCCTCCTTTCCGGGCACGACGTGGCCCCTGAATCGGCCATTTCGCTCGACGTGGCACCATGGGATGGGCCTGGCTTCCCTGCCCGCGCAGCGCAGCAGGTATGCCCCCCTTGGGCCGCGGTGTCCAAAGCGGACCACGCCCAAGTCGTTTGACTCCCGACACGTCCCCAGTCCGCGGCTGAGGCGGCTCCAGGAGCCTGTCCAGGGGGCCAGGAACGCGGGAACGCGGAGAGCGGGGAGTGCCGAGAAAAATGGGCGCCGATTGGAAAAATTCCGAGTCGCCGTAAGCCTCTGTGGCGCATGCGGTTGTGGATTTCCAGGATCGGGCCGGAAATTTTCTCGTGCACATTTTCGGGGGGCAATGCCTTTGTATAGGTGGAGGGGAAGGAGTCGGGGGAGCAATGGACAGTAGACAGTGGACAGTGGGCAGTGACCGAGGGAAGGCCCCCGCCCCCCCTGGCAGGTGGCGTGAGTGGCGCAACGTTGAGCCACATTGAGCCACATTGGGTAACTCGTGGCCGGACGGCCGAGAATCGCCAAACGGCGTTTGAGCCACTTTGAGCCACTTTGAGCCACTTTGGCGCGGGCGTGCCAGGTTTGACTCCTCCCCGCCGCGCATCTATATTGGGTGGACACCAGTCCCTCCCGGAGGTTCCAATCCCTTCGCGAGGGTAGAGGAACAGGCCATGCACCCGCAGTCACCCTCCCGAAGGGATTGGAACCTTCGGGAGGGGGGAAGGAGCACATCCGTGGACGACGTGCTGAAGTTCATCCAGAGGCGTCGGAGCATTCGGCAGTATCAGAAGGGCGCGGAGGTGAGCGAGGGACAGGTGGAGACCCTGCTGCGGGCCGCCATGTCGGCCCCCTCGGCCGGCAACCAGCAGCCCTGGCACTTCATCGTCGTCCGTGACCGCGCGAAGCTCGAAGCCATCATGCAGATTCATCCCTATGCTGGGATGCTCAAGACCGCATCGCTCGCCGTCGTCGTCTGCGGCGACCTGTCGAACGAGAGCTTCAACCGCTACTGGGCGCAGGACTGCGCGGCGGCGACGCAGAACCTCCTGCTCGCCGCGGCCAACAGCGGCCTCGGCACCTGCTGGTGTGGCGTCCACCCGCGCCCCGAGCGCGAGGAAGGCTTCCGCAAGCTCTTCGCCCTGCCGGGCAACATCGCCCCCTTCGCCGTCATCGCCGTCGGCGTCCCTGCCGAGCAGAAGGCCCCGGCCGACTACTACGACCCCGCGAGAATCCACAGCGAGACCTGGTGAGGAGGAATGGATGGATGAAAGAAGCGACCAGCGTCGAACGTCCCCTCCACCCATCCATTCATCCACTCATCCTCCACGGACGGAAGGAGAAGACTGTTGGAACTCCGCCAGCTTGGCAACAGCGGCCTTGCCGTCTCTCCCGTCATCTTCGGCGCCTGGGCGGCAGGAGGGTGGTTCTGGGGTGGACAGGACGATGCGGACTCGATCCGCGCCATCCACGCGGCACTCGACGCGGGGGTCAACTGCGTTGACACCGCGCCCATCTACGGCATGGGCCACAGCGAGGAGGTCGTCGGCAAGGCCATCCGGGGCCGCCGCGACAAAGTGCTCCTCGCCACCAAGTGCGGCCTGCGCTGGGACACGCCCGGCGAGGGGAGCAATCACTGGACATACAAGGCCCTCGACGGCACCGAGAAGGTCATCGTCCGCAACCTC
>VGYV01001077.1 GCA_016872855.1 Planctomycetota bacterium | reverse complement strand
TAGGCCTGCTTGTGGAGGTAGAGAAGCTCCGCGTCCTGGGGCGTGGCGATGGTCGCCTGAATGCCCATCCTGTCCAGACGCTCCATCACCTGCTCGAACCGCTTCGGGTCGGGGTCGCCGGCGAACCGCAGCTCGAACTCCCCCTGCTGGGCGTAGTAGTTGGCGTCCACCCAGGGGCGGTAGCTCGCCGTGATCCCGTCGCCGAGGTCGATCTCGTATTGCACCCCATCCTTCATCGAGCGGCCGAAGAGTTCCCCCGTGGAGGCCCGCTCCTGCACCACGCGAATCTGGCCGTCCTTCAGCTCGCGCAAGGGCACCGTGACCTTCGTCTTGCGGGCGGTGATGTCCTCGGCCGGCTTCTTGCGGTCCGGCTCGTCCTTGAACTGTTTCCTGTACTGGCCGAACTGGCCGGGGAATTTCTTGTGGTTGGCGGCGCAGTCGAGGACCTTCTCCGCCTCGGCGAGGTACTGCTTCGCCATCGCCGCGGTGTCGCGGTCGGACGACTTCGCCAGCTTCTGCAGTTCAGGCACCAGCTTCTGGATGCTGGCCAGCTTCTCCTGGTTGTAGGCCGTATCTCCCTGGGCGACGTGGTGGTTGACCGTCTTCACCCCGCCGAGGATCGCCTCGTAGTAGGTGTCCTGGGGAAGCGTGTCGCCCACGCCGACGGTGAGCTTCTCGCCCGAGGTGAGGGCCAGGTTCTTGAGCATCTTGGCCTCTGCCTCGGGGCGGATCTTCATCTTGACGACCGTGCGGGGCTTCCCGCCGACCGTCTCGACGAAGACCAGGGCGTTCTGGTCCTCGATGTCCTCCACGTCGAGCGGGATCACCTTGCCCTGCCAGCCGGCCCGCTTCGCCTCCTCCAGGATGGCGACCTCGCCCTTGCCGAGCCTGGCGCCCTTCGCCGGCGCGGCAGCCGCCTCGAACCGGAAGTCCTTCTGGCCGAGGATCCCGCCGTAGAAGCCTTCAAAATCCCTGCGGATGTTCCGCTTCCGCTCCAAGGCCGCCTCGTAGAAGGCCTCCCGCTGCGCCTTGCCGCTGAACCGCCGCTCGGCGTAGGGCGCGAGGATGGCCCGGTAGTCGTCGTCGGAGATTTTTTCCACCTCGCGGATCGTGCGGAGCGTCGCCGCCGGGTCGAACTTGACCTTGCCCCCCTTCGCGGCGCGGAACACCGTGTTGTAGTACGGCTCCGACTCGCCAAACTGGGCGTTGGGGTGGTAGTCGACCGAAAGCTTGTCGCTCCCCAGGAACTTGAAGAGCTGGCCCTTGTCGATCCCGTAGACGTGGCCGTCCTTCGCCCGCAGAAACTGCTTCCCGTGGCCGTCGTGGTTCGAGAGGAGCCAGTCGACGACGTGCTCGCGCTGAATCTGTTCCACGTCCCGCGGCGAGAGGTCGCGGGGATCGACCCCCGCGAAGTCCGCTTTGGACGCCAGGCCGGTCTTCCACTTCTGGATGGAGCCGACCCTGCCGTCCAGTGTGATGACGCGCACCTCGATGGCTTGCGGGTCAATGAGTCGGCCGATCCGGTACGCGACCTCGTCGCCGTGGGCGCGGAACTCCTCTGCCGCGGGCTTGAAGAGCCACTTCTCCCCCTTCTCGTCGGTGTAGAAGTACTTGGTGTGGGCGCCCTCGATGTCCGCCTTGCCGACCAGTTTGAAACTGGTTGGGCGCCCCTTCTGCTCCCAGGCCGTGTCGGCCTCAGCGAACTCGGAGCCTTTCTTGGCGAACACCGCGGGCTGAGCAGGGGCAGGCTTCGGCGGCTCGGGCTTGGGCGCCGGAGGCGGCGCCAAGGGCGTGGCCTTCGGTTTCGGCGGCTTGCCCGA
>VGYV01001076.1 GCA_016872855.1 Planctomycetota bacterium | reverse complement strand
TCATTTTCAGCTTGGCCAACTGGTCAATCTCGCGGCGGAAGTCGGCCAGGCCCATGTACCACCGAATCCCGTGCCAGCAGTGCATGCCGCGGTCCTTGAACGCCGGCTCCGTGCGCACGTCGAGCGCCGGCATGGCTAGGTCAGGTCTCTTCTCGGGGATGATGTCATTGGTCAACTGGAACACGACGCCCAGCCGCTCGAGAAGCTCGTAGGCGGCATACATTGTAGCGGCCTCGTCGTTGCCGCCGGCCAGCAGGATGGGCACCCCTCCCAACTCGGTTCGCTTGAGAAGGAAGCCGTCAGGCTTCAGGCCGGCGAAGCTGGCCTGTTGTTTCTCTTGGGCAGTGGCGGCAAGCGGGTTGCCCTGCGGCCCACCGATCGCGATCAGCGGCGTGCGGGCGGGCGCCTTGCCGCTGGTGACGATGGGCAGCTCGGCGCCCGAGAGCTGCTTCAGATAGCGCTGGAGTTCGCTGGCCACCCAACGGTCGAAGTCGCTCGCCTTTTCGCCGACCACGATCGCCGCCTCGGCCCGACCTCTCCTGGCCAGGAGCGGCTCCTGGGCCGGAGAGCTCTCCTCCAGCAGGGCCAAGGCGAGAACAACGGCGACGCACCAGACATCCAGTGAGGCCGCTTCAAGCGCCACGTGTGGTCCTCCTTGGCAACACGGAAGCCGATGCCAAAGGCCCTCCGGCACGGCTCGTACTGAATCAGCGGCTCGGCCTGTGCCATGCCGCGCGCCACGAGGCGGCGCGGCAGGACGAACAGCGTTGTGTTAGCCCGGCGTCGGAAAGGAGACGCGCAAGGGGACAGAGAACCGTTTCCCGACGGCAGTTGCTGAGAAGCACGGCGGCCGCGGTGGCCACGGTGAGCATTGTGCCCCGGCACGTACTGGGCCAGGGCCAGATGCCGCCGAGTGGCCCCGCGCGGGAGCCGCCGCGCTCGCGACCCAGTGTAGGCGGCCCGACCCACGGAGTCAAGGAGCCCGCCGCGTCACAGGCTGGAGGCCCTGCGTGACCGAGCTGGGCGCTGCGACGCGGGGCGTGGATAGACAACAGCGGCGGACTATCGTAGAATGGCGGGCCAGGAGGTCAGGATGCGGTGGGATAGGCTGATCGCTGCGATAGTTGGGGCGATGGCCGTCTGCGTGGCAGTTGCCGGGCAAGGCGCCGAAGAAGGCGGCCTGGTGCTGGACGGGACGGGTTACTTCCGCCAGCACGTCGAGTTCGGCCTGATGAAGCTCAATGGCGACGTCCTGCGCCGCGAGGGCGAGAAGCTCTTCGGCGCGGGCCTGCGGCGGCTCGAGCGCGATGTCAAGAAGCTCCTCGAGCACAAGGGCTATGACTGGGAGAAGACGGACTGGCGGGATGCGGCGGTGTTCTGCTTCATCAGCGCCCAGGTTGGCGACGACCGGGGGGCGATCGCCCGCTTGCCATCGGCCCGCCAGGCGGGCAAGGATGGGTACGCCCTCGAGCCCATGCTGAACCTGACGGCGGCCGGCGGCAGAGTCTCCGAGCAGTATCCGGTCAAGGTGTTCGTCATCCCGCCCTACCGCGAGCCCTCCGTACCTACTGGCGAGGTGGTATGGCTGCGTGAGCTGGACGCCAAGAAGTACGTCAAGCGCCACGTGGACGGAGCGCTGCATGCCCACAGCGGCATCGTGGCGGTCAGCGACAAGCCGCGCCTCCTGGTGGTCACTGGCTTGGCGAAGGCCAGGGAGGTCAGGCTAAATAACTCGCCACGATTCTGAATCAAAGGCTCAGGAAGGAACGTGTGCCGGAATTGCGCAGGCCTGTGGGCGGGGCGTCTCTGCCCCGCGCAGGGTGTC
>VGYV01001075.1 GCA_016872855.1 Planctomycetota bacterium | reverse complement strand
CCAAAGTGGTAGGGAATCCTGCCAAGTCCGCCTCCACTTCCGATCCGGCAGCGGCTCCCGAGGCCGCCCTGGCCTCCGAATCTCCCCCGCCCCACAGGCTTCGGCGGCCCCCGACCCGGCCCTGACCGCAACAGCCCGGGCGCGAGCCTGACCCCGAACGTCGTAAGCTCTCATAGGGAAACCCGCTCCGGGTCAAATCAGGATGTGAGGCGCGATACTCTGCGGAGCGAGGATTCCGGTCGGGCACACGGCCGATTACCCAGGGGGGGCACCCGGTCTCCTACAGGCCCGCCCGGGCATTCATGACCCACCCAGGTGATCGCCGGCGGACGCGAACGTTTTGGGCGGCGGACGGGATGTTCGATGCGCAGCGGACCCGGCAATTCCGTTGCTGCATGCGCGCAGTCCTGGCAGGCGGCTTCCGGCGCGGTTAAAGTGATGTCATGCGCTACTTTAACACCGCTGGCCCGTGCAGTCCGGACTTGCACTACATGGTGCCGGCGGCCGAGCGGCTGCCGGAGGCGCGGGTGCTGGCGGAGCGTGGGCTGTACTTCGTGGTCCACGCGCCGAGGCAAACGGGGAAGACGACGACGCTCCGGGCTCTGGCCGAGGACTTGACTGCGGAGGGGAAGTACGCCGCGCTTCACTTCTCCTGCGAAGGCGGGGAGCCCGCTGGGGACAATTACGCCGAGGCGCAGCGTTATGTCCTCGCCTCGATCCGCCTCCAGGCGGAGAATCGCTTGCCTCGCGAGCTGCATCCTCCGGCCTCCTGGCCGGAGGCGCCTGAGTCGGCGATTCTCCAGACCGCCCTGACTGCTTGGGCGAAGCGGTGTCCCCTCCCCCTGGTCCTCATCTTCGACGAGATCGACGCCTTGCGAGGGGAGAGCTTACGTTCCGTCCTGCGCCAGCTCCGGGCGGGCTACCCGGACCGTCCCAAGGCGTTCCCGCACTCGGTGATCCTCTGCGGCCTGCGCGATGTGCGGGACTACAAGGCGGCAAGCGGCGGGGACCCGAGCCGCCTGGGCACCTCGAGCCCTTTCAACATCAAGGTCGAGTCGATGCGGCTGGGGGACTTCACGGTCGAAGAGGTGCGCTGCCTTCTGGGCCAGCACGAGGCGGAGGCAGGGCAGCCGTTTGCGCCCGAGGCCATCGAGAAGGTCTTCGAGCTGACGGCGGGGCAGCCGTGGCTGGTGAACGCGCTTGCGCGCGAAGCGACCGAGAAGTTGGGGGTGAAACCCCCTGCCCCCATCACCGTGGAGCACGTGGAGGAGGCGAAGGAACGACTGATCCTCGCGCGGGCGACGCACCTCGACTCGCTCGTGGCGCGACTCGAAGAGCCGCGGGTGCGCCGGGTGATCGAGCCGCTTCTGGCCGGGACGCTCGAGGGTGTCACGAGCTACGAGGACGATTTCGCCTACGTCTGCGACCTGGGCCTCGTGGCGGCGGACGGCCCGGTGCGCGTGGCCAATCCGATCTACCGGGAGGTGATCGTGCGGGTCCTCGCGCTGCCGGTGGAGCGGAGGCTCGACACCGAGGCGAGGAGCTTCGTGGGCCGGGACGGCCGCCTTGACCTGAAGCACCTCCTTCTGGAGTTCAGTTCCTTCTGGAGGGAGCATGGGGAGACCTTGGCGACCGGAATCGCCTACCCAGAGGTCGCGCCGCAGCTCGTCTTGATGGCGTACCTCCAGCGGGTGGTGAACAGCGGCGGGTACGTGGAGCGGGAGTACGGCGTGGGCCGGGGCCGGATCGACCTTCTGATCCGCTGGCCCTACAAGCTCCCCTCCGGGGAGAAGCGCTGGCAGCGGGAGGCGATGGAGCTCAAGGTCTG
>VGYV01001074.1 GCA_016872855.1 Planctomycetota bacterium | reverse complement strand
GCCGTGGACAAAGACGTTAGGCTTCATGCCCTCCGGTGTCTTCAGGCCGTTCAGGCTGAAGAGCGGCTTGCCCTCCTTGAGGAACTCGATTCGCTCGGGAGCCGGGCCGCCGCTGGTCTGGCCGCGGCGCACGCCCCCCTCGGCCACCACGTCCTCCGTAACCTCCCGAAGGTTCGGAACCTTCGGGAGGATAAAGCGGAAGCGGTCGGCCTCGGGCAGTTGCACCACGGCGGCGAGGAAGGCGGTCTGGTCCTTGAAGCCCTTCTCGGAGCGGAAGGCCCATTTCTGCTTGAAGGCCGGCTTGTCGGTGAAGACGTACTCGGTGCGATACCAGAGCGGCGGACGCCTCAGCTCGAAGCGCCCGAAGCCGCGGAGCTGTCCCTCGAAGCTCAGGTGCAGCCCGTCGTCGGCCTTCCAGATGCGGATGCCCGATTCCACGTCGTTGCTCGCCGCGATCCTCCCCGACTCGTGCGGCTTGAAAAACTCCTGGTCGCCATACAGATCGTGCTCCTTCGCCACCACCTTGTCGCTCACAAACAGTTCCCGAATCACCCCGCCCTGCCGACGGAGAACCGCCGTTAGATGAGGGGTCTTCATGACGTAGTCGGGGCCAATGGCGCTGAGATCAAGCGCTCCGAGTTTGAGGGTGGGCTCGAGCAGCACACCGCGCTCAGGCCACTGCGAAGGATGGGCAACTTCCAGGCTGATACCTCGCAGGCCCGTGACCTGGATGCCTGGTGTCTTCCCACTGGTCTCTGACAAACGCAAGCTGGCCTGAATAAGGCCTGGGAAGTCCAGCTCTGTCCAAAGCGAGTCACCGTCTTTCACGCCGAGACTGGGACACATGAGGCTGAGGGGTATCCTCTCGTTCTCCCATGCGACCCCTGCCTCTTGTGGCCGCCAATAGATGGGGGACGGGCCCACCCGGACTGCCGCTTTGCTCCGAGCGCGCGCCTCGCTGCGGAGAATGCCCTCGATGGTCTCGACAAACCACTCCGTGGCTCCCGCAAAGGACATCGAGTCCTCAGTCGCCGGTCGTGCGTTGCGCGCTTTCCTCCCTGCATGCACACCGCCAAGGTCCGGTTCCGCCATGGGCCGCAGCATTTCGCAGCCCATGGGCAAAAGCCACATGGGCGCTCGGCCGCCGCGCCAACTCACGGTGGCCTCCACGAACTGCCGCCCAAGGTTGATGACCCCACCACTCGTTCGGTCGCCAAGTTTGCTCAGGCAGGCGAATACGCCTGGTTGATCACAGCTCACCGCGCGGTATTGGGTCTCGCCACGAGCGAGTTCTGGGCGCTTCGCCCGGGTCTCGTTGATCCAGCGCAGGGCGAAGGAATGGCCGATCTCCATGTCGTGGTAGATCATCGGCACGCCGTCTATCCAGGCGGTGAGGGCGTAGAGGGCACGCATCCCCTCGACGCCATACCAGCCCTGGGCTCGCATGGTGTCGTGGCTCTCGATGTGCCGCAGGAAGATGGTGCCGCGGGGGTTGATGTATTTCTGTTCCTCCAGGTATTCCTGGAGCAAGGGGACGAATTCTGCGGCGGGCATGTGGCGCCAGGCGTGAAGGACGGTGAAGGCGAGGCCGAAGTCGTATTGGAAGTCGCTCACGGCGGCGTGGCGGGGACTCTCGACCTCGGCGAGGACCGCGCCGTCCCTGGGCTTGAGCTTCTTGACCTCGTCGCGGATGCGCTTGACCATCTCGAGTCCGCCCTTGAGGCCGGCGTGGCTCGCCCGCGCGTAGGGGATGGCGGGGTCCCAGTTGTACTCCTTGCTGCCGTAGCAGGCGTCTATGCGGTAGCCGTCAACGTCGTATTCGCGGACGTAGTG
>VGYV01001073.1 GCA_016872855.1 Planctomycetota bacterium | reverse complement strand
GGCGTCGTCGTGTCTCCCCGGCTACGCGATCCATCAGATCGCGCACCTCAACGACGGGCAGTATGGGAACGACCGTAGCTGGATCGCTGCGACCACGGGCCAGGAGTGGGCGCAGATCGAGCTGCCCGCGCCCGGCAAGGTGGCCAAGGTCGTATTCTCCCGCGACCGCAAAGGGCGCTACGCGGACCGCGTGCCCGTGTCATTCGAGGTGCTCGTCTCGCAGGATGGCCGGGAGTGGAAGTCAGTAGCCAAGCAGGTTACCAAAGTTGCCCGGCCCAACCGATTCCCCGGCCTTCCCGTTGACGAGTTGCCCGAGAAGGGCTGGGACGGGCTGCTCCTGTATGCCTTTTCGCGCGAGCGGGGGACGCTGAGCCGGATTCCTGCGGACGATCATCTCTCGCCGCTGCGGGTGGACCGCCCGGCGGCGCCCGGCGGCGCGCCGTACTGGGGACGCTTCGCGCGGCTGGAGCCGCTGGAGCGAGTGCTGGTGCTATTCGAGGAGTTGATCGAGCGGCTCGCGGGCCAGGGGCTGGACGTGGCCGCGGAACGCGCCCAGGCGGCCGACCTGCGGCGCCAGGCCGCCGCCGAGAAGCCTGGCTCGGACGCCCTGTACCTGGCGGCGCGGCGGGCGAAGCGCGAGCTGTTCTTTCGCGACCCCGCCCTGGCGCCCATCGAACGAGTCCTGTTCGCCAAGCGCCACCCCTTCCTGGAGTCGCACAACTACAGCGAGCATCTGGACGGCGTGCGCGAGCCGGGCGGCGGCGTGTTCGTGTTGCACGTCCCCCGCGACGAGCAGGGCCGGTTCCGCCCCGACCGCGCGCGCACCGAGCAGCTCTTCGACGGCACCGCGGGCATCGTGCGCGAGCCGACGGCGGACTACGACGCCAAGACGGTCTACTTCGCCTACCGCCCCCAGAAGCCCGAGGTGGAGGGCTGGGCCTCGTACTGGCACCTGTATGCGATGGCGGCCGACGGCACGGGGCTGCGGCGCCTCACCGAAGGGCCGTTCCACGACTTCGACGCCGTGTGCCTGCCCGACGGCGGCCTGGCCTTCCACACCACGCGGTGCGCCGCGCGCTTCCTCTGCTGGCGGCCCCAGGCATACGTCCTCTACCGCATGGAGGCCGACGGCACGAACGTGCGGCGGCTCTCCCTCGCCAACCTCAGCGAGTGGAAGCCCTCGGTGATGCGCAGCGGCCGCATCCTCTGGACCCGCTCCGAATACCTGGACAAGGGGGCCGACTTCGGCCACACCCTCTGGTCCATCCGCCCCGACGGCACGCACCCCGAGCTGGTGTTCGGCAACAACACCCCCAACTGCTACAGCCAGGCACACGAGGTGCTGGGCTCCAACGAGATCGTCTGCACGCTCATGTCCCACGGCGACCACAGTGGGCCGATCGCCCTGATTGACCTCGCCAAGGGGCCGTTCGACACCGAGGCGATCACCAACATCACGCCCGACACGCGGCCCCAGTACCAGATGAGCCGCTCGCACAGCGAGACGTTCCGAGACCCCTATCCCCTCTCGCGCGACCTCTTCCTCGTGGCGCATAACCCCGACAACCGGAACAACTGGGGCTTGTACGTGGTTGACCGCTACGGGAACCGGGAGCTGCTCTACGTGGACCCGCAGATCAGCAGCTACCGGCCCACCCCGCTGCGCGCCCGCCCGCGGCCGCCGGCGCTCCCCACCACCCTCGACCCCGAGCTCGCCGAGCGCGGCCTCGGCCAGTTCACCGTCCAGGACGTCTACCTGGGCCTGGAGCCGGCCGTCGCCCGCGGCAGGGCCAAATACCTGCGCGTGGCCCAGGAGGTCCCGGCCACCCTGGC
>VGYV01001072.1 GCA_016872855.1 Planctomycetota bacterium | reverse complement strand
CCGCCGGGATGCCGATCCCGGTGTCGGCCACGGCGAAGTGGATCATTTCCCGGCGCTCCCCCTCCTCCGCGGGGAGAAGGCACTGCCCCCTCTCCCCCTGGGAGAGGGCCGGGCTGAGGGCTCCGGAAAGAGGGGGTTGCGTGGCTCCCGGCGCCCTCACCCTACCCTCTCCCAGAGGGAGAGGGCAAGAGGGGGGAGCGGGAGCTGGCGGCCCGACGCGGACCGTGACGGAGCCGTGGTCAGTGAACTTGAGGGCGTTGCCGACGAGGTTCATCAGTATCTGGCGCAGGCAGCCGGGGTCGGTGGTGGCCCCCGCGGGGGTGCTGGGGTGCACCTCCACGGCGAGGGCGAGGCCCTTCTCGGCGGCGCGGGGTCCGAGGAGCTCGCACACGCCGCGCGCCGCCAGGCCCACGTCCACCACCTCCAGGTGCAGCTCCACGCGGTCGGCCTCGATCTTCGAGAGGTCGAGGATGTCGTTGATGAGCGCCATGAGGTGGTTGCCGCTGCGGCAGATGGTCTCGACGCAACTGCGCTGGCCGTCCGAGAGCGGTTCGCGGAGGAGGAGCTTTGCGAAGCCGAGGATGGCGTTCATGGGGGTGCGGATCTCGTGGGACATGTTGGCGAGGAACTGGCTCTTGGCGTTGTTGGCGGCCTCGGCGGCGGCCCGGGCGCTCTCGAGGTCGCGCACGATGTGCAGGAGGGCCTTGCGCGCCGAGGCGAGCTCCTCGGCACGCTGGGTGGCCTCACGGGTCGCCTCCTCCGCCCGGCGGCGCATCCCCGAGAGCAGGGCAGCCAGCCTGGCCCGCTCGCGGCCGGCCGGGTCCTGGGCCTCTCGCCGGGTGCGGTTGCGAGCGACGAGCGAGCCGATGGCCGTGGCCGCGGCCCTCGCCAGCCACAGCACCGCGCGCGTGGCGGCCGCGAGCCCGAGGCCGAGCCAGCGCATCCGGCCCTTGCCAGTGCCGCGCGTTCGCGCCATGGGGCCCTCCAATAGGCGGTATGGAGCCGAAGCCGCACCTCGCGGGACTAACCTCTCTGGCTCGGCGCAAACCGCATGCCGCGGGCGCAGGCCGAGGAGTCGGGGAGCAGGGGATGGCCGCATGTGACGGGCCTGACAGGACTTGGACGCACAGGGGCGGCCCTGCCCGAGTGTGCCCCGCCCCGCACAGGCGGGCACCCGTGTATGGAGCCAGACACCCAATGGAGGGGCGCTGCGTCACCAGCCGCGCGCCCAGGGGTCGAGTCGGCGGAACTCGCCGAGCATGAACTCCTTGGTCTCGGGCTGTGCGCCGATGGCCACGTGGTCGCCGTAGTCGCCCAGGATGAAGCCGCCCTGGGGCGTGCCCCAGGTGCGCATGAGCTGCCCGGCCTCGGCGGTGATGACGCGGCGGTTGCCGGGCGGCAGGGTCGCCTGGATGTCGCAAAGGCTCTCGAAGCAGACCTTGCCCGCAAACTGGCGGCCTATCTCCTCAATGCCGTTCGCGCGCGGCTGCTGCATGTTCAACACGTCCACCCCCGCCTCGATGAGGCCGGGGATGGCCTTGTTGATCTTGCCGCAGGAGTGCATCCAGACGAACCAGTCGCAGTCGTGGACCGCGGTGAAGATGCGCTTGTAACGCGGGAAGAAGAAGCGGCGCCACAGCTCGGGGGAGATGTGCAAGTCGCTCTGCGTCCCCCAGTCCTCGCTGAAGTTCAGCGCCTGGATGCGCCCCCCCGCGGTGCGGTGCATGTTCCGCACCACGGCGAGGTCGTACTCCACGATGTGCTCGGCCAGCTCGTGAATCGCCGGCCGGTCATCCATCATATCCAGCATGCAGTTCTCGAAGCCGTGGAGGCTGTGCATGCG
>VGYV01001071.1 GCA_016872855.1 Planctomycetota bacterium | reverse complement strand
TCCGAACGGTGCCTCTGCGGCATGAGCTGGTGAAAGGGAAGCTGCAATGGAACAGCACGAGTTCGACATCGCCATCGGCCCGGACGGCAAGGTGCGGATCGAGGTCAAGGGCGTCAAGGGCCAGGGGTGCCTCGACTACGCGAAGGTCTTCGAGGAAATCCTCGGCAAGATCATCGCCGTCGAACGCACCGCCGAGTTCTATGCCCCGCCGACGGGGGTGGGGATTCGCGTGGAGCAGAAGGAAGGAACGTGACGCGTGACGCGTGACACGTGACAAGAAGAGCGCCGCTTTGTTCTTCTCTCTTCATCACGCGTCACGGGTCACGCGTCCGGGGAGCGCACCCAGTCCCCGGCAAGGGCTCGACCCGATGGAATGCCCCCTCTGCGGCTTCGAGAACCTGCCCGGCACCAAGCAGTGCACGCGCTGCCGCGCGCAGCTCGTCGCGTCGGCGCCCGCCTCGCTCGCCGAGGTGACGCCGCCGAGGGCAGGACGCCTCCGCGCCTTCCGCGGCCTGGCCTATGCGCTCAACCGCGTGGTGGACAGGCTGCCGCCGCGGCCAGCGTCGTGGCTCGGCAAGCTCTTCGACGCCGAGCACCTGATGCCCGGCGAGGCCCTGGCAGCCATGATCCTATCGGTCATCCCGGGCGCTGGCCACCTGGCAATGGGCCGACGCCGCGCCGCCCTCATCGCCTTCGGCGGCTGGGCCTTCCTGGCCTTCCTCACCATCAACTTCTACGCGGGGGCCACGGGCGGCCTCCTCATCGGCACCCTGGCCAGTTGGCACGCCTGCGTGGTCTTCGACGTGGGGCGGCTCCAGCAGTACACGGTGAGCCTTGGCGACCGCCTCATCGCCATGCTCTTCATTATGTGCCTGGTCGGGGTCGCCTACTACGGAGCGCATAGCGTGGCCGCGGGCTACGTGGACATCGTGGGCAGCCCATTCGCCTTCGAGCGCCTGGGCATCCAGGAGGGCGACACGCTTCTCGCCTGGCGCCGCCGCTGCACGGCCGAGGACATCGCCATCGGCGACCTTGTGACAGTCGAGATGCCGCGTGGCGCCTACTACCAGAGCTACAGCCACGGCTACGTCTACCGCTACGAGGGCGGCACGAGCGTCGGCGTGGTCATCGCCAAGGCCGGCGACAAGGTCGCCATTTCACCCGCGGGGATCGAGGTGAACGGGGCGCTGCTTGCTCCGGACGCTCTGCCGGCTGGCCGCTTGCTCATGCCTACGGAGCCCGTCTCCTTCACGGTTCCCGAAAACCGCCTTGTGATTCCGCACTATATCGTGCATGATCAACTGGCCCACGCCGCAGTGAACGGGCATGCGTGGAAGGGCATGTGCGTCCACGACGTGAGGGCGTTGCGGGGCCGGGTGGCGATGGTCTATCTGCCCTGGACCCGCCGCCACGCGCTCCGCCGCTAACATTGTGGGCTGAACCCCTCCCGAAGGTTCCAATACCTTCGGGAGGGTAGTTCGACGACGAGGACGACGACGAGGACGATTGGGGCATGGCCAAAGGGCGCTTCTCCAATCTGGAGTTCGGCGACGGCGGCGAGGCCCCCGCGCCCGCCGCGACGGCGCCCCGCGCCGAGCAGCCCTTCGCCAGCCAGCTCAAGGATGCCGATTACTACCTCCGCCAGGCCGAAGCCCAGGAACTTGAGGGCAGCCACGACGCGGCGCTCCGCAGCTTCTCCGCCGCCCTCGGCGAGAATCCCCTCCTCCTCGATGCCTGGGTCGGCCAGCTCCGCATGCTCCTGGAACTCGGCGAGTACCCCGAGGCACGCCTCTGGGCCGACAAGGCGCTCGAGAAGTTCCCCAACCACGCCCAGGTTCTCGCCGCGAAGAGC
>VGYV01001070.1 GCA_016872855.1 Planctomycetota bacterium | reverse complement strand
CTGGCGCAGGCCCCTGGCCGCGGGGGCACAGCACCACGGCGGGCGTCGTCGCGCCCTTGGCGGCCTCGGCCAGGGCATCGTTCTTCTGGCCGTTCAGGGCGACGATCAACTGCCCATCGGGCGGGGCCGCCCCCGGCTGGCCGTAGTCAACCGCGAAGTCCAGCTTCTTGGCCGTGGCGTCGAGGGCCTTCGTGAGCGACGCCGCCTCCGCCGCGGCCGCCTCCTTGCCGACCCAGACCACTCGGAGCGAGCACTTCTTGATCTGCTGCGCTGGCGGCTCGAGCAGCGGCTTAGGCGGTGGCGCCTCAGCGCCCCGCGCGGCGCGCACCGACCCCAGCGCCCCGGCCGAAAGCGCGGCCGCGCCGCTGGCAACCATGAACTCGCGGCGCGTCTTCCTCATCGTGTCTCTTGCTTCGCTCATGCCCGGCCTCCTTCAACGGCGGGATGTCCCGCGGTACGTTGAACGTCGCGGCTGCCCCCACGTTCGGGAGTCTATGCCGGCCCAGCCCTGTTGTCAAGGGATTTTCCTCTGCTGGGCGCCTGACACGCTGCCGATGCGGGGACAGAGGGCCACTTCCCTCCATACCAAAGTGGCCCTCTGACGCCCTCCGGCTACCCCGGCCTCTTGCACTCCCAGAAGGCCACCACGGCGCCCGTGGGATCGGCGATGACGCTGAACCAACCGATGCCCGGCACCTCTGTGCGGTCGCACAGCACTGTCGCGCCGAGTTCCTTTGCCTTTTGCGTCGTCGCCGCAACGTCGGCCACGCTGATGTAGGCCAGCCAGTGCGACGGGATGCCGGGCACGGGGCACTTCATCATCCCCCCGCCCACCCCCTCGCCCACGTGGACCATCGTGTACTCGCCATCGGGCGGGATGTCCTCCAGCTTCCAGTCGAGCAGGGCGCCATAGAACTCCTTCGCCCGTGCCACGTCATTCGTCTGAAGCTCCACATGCACGAACGGATTGCCCATCGCTTGGTCTCCTGGGGCTTATGCCTGTCCCCCCCGAGGTGCATCGTACGCGGCGCCCATAGCCCAGTCAAGTGCCCCCTTGCTTTGCCCGTCCCTGTGCGCTAGACTGCACCCCGCACCGGGAGGGGCTGGGACACTTCTGGAGCTGTCGGCGGCCCTGTTGACTCCTGGCGGATAGTCGCCATCGAAGACGCATCGCTCAGACCAGTCAAGCAGGCTCTCACCACGGCCTGGCATGCCTCCACGCTGCTGATGGCGTGGCGGCCCAAGCCCGAGGTCGCCCTGGAGATGCTGAGGCCGTTCATGGACCGCGATGAGTTCCCGGACGTTCCCAGGGACCGGTCGGACTCGGTGGTCAGCCTGGTCTCATCGGTTGTCGGCGATTGCCATATGGAAATGGGCTCGCTCGAGGAGGCCGCCCGATGGTACCGGCGTGCCTCCTGCTTCCGCAAGGAAGGCGGCTATGCTGACTTCTACGCCGAGGCGGTGATCAAGGGCCGCTTGTCAGACCACTACGAGCACGCCTTGGAGTGCCTTCGCTACAACCACGCACAGTGGAAGAACAACCCCCTTCGGATTCGGGCGCTCGGCCACATCCTGGTCTGGTGGCGGCTGATCAACCGGCCGTGGAAAATCGGGTGGTACCTGAGCTTCCGCCGCCGGTCCAAGGGCTTCGAGGCCGAGCTTGAGGCCCTTGTTGCGGCCACTCCCGGGCACTAGATAGCTCGCCACGATTCCCGGTCGTTCCATCACTGGGCACACGGGCGCTCTTGTAGCGGCAAGCGTCCCGCTTGCCAGCCGATGGCCCCGGGACGGTCCACAAGCGGGACGCTTGTGGCTACAACGACCGGGAATCGTGGCGAGCCATTTAGGCGCGA
>VGYV01001069.1 GCA_016872855.1 Planctomycetota bacterium | reverse complement strand
GAGGAGGGGGAAACCGGGGGCCGATGATGGCCTTTTGAGACGACAGGGGGGGCCGAAGTGGGCAGCCGGTGGCCCTTGGGGGGGCCTCTGGGGCGATGAGGGTGGAACTGGGCCATAGGGTTGCCTTCCAACCGGGAGAGAAGCTCAGAGGTCTGCACCGGGCCGCGGGTGGTCAGCCGTCGCAGGCCGCTGGGGGCTTGCCGTGGAGGGCCTCGGCGACGGCCGTGAGACGCATGGTGCCCAGGGTGCCCTCGCGGCGCGATGCCTTGGCCAGGAGGGTCGCCAGGCCGATGTGGACCACCATGACCACCCCGACGTGGGCGTGGAAGCGCTCGGCGCCTGTGACGTTGCCGTCGTCGGCACCCCAGAAGACCTTGAGCCGGCCGTTGACGCGCTCGACCGCGCTGCGCCCCTTGTAGAGGCGCTCGAAGAGCTTGGTGGCCCGCGGGATGGGCGGGAAGCGCCGCAGGTCGAGCTCGCACTTGACCCGCACGGTCTTCCCATACTTCTTGCCCGCGTTGCACCGCTGGAGACTCGGGCAGCTCCACCCGCCGTGCATGGCGGGGCAGCGCCACTTCACGGTGCCGCGCGCCGGCTCGTGGCCGATGTAGGCCATCTTGTGGCGCACGGGCGGGTCGGAGACCTTGTCGTAGCAGTAGATGGTCCCGGCCTCGTCGTAGACGATGTTGGAGCGCCCGTCGTGCCCGGGGAGCATGCGCTCGAGCTCCTCAGTCCACATGGAGCGGTTCTGGATGAGCGGCTTGATCCCATGCTCGGCCAGCAGTTCGTGGACCTTCTCGTCGTCGGCCGCCATGTCGTAGGCGAGGCTCTTGATGCGGCGGAAGATGGGGCCCCGCGGGGCCTTCGGCGCACGGGGGGCCGGCTCAGGGGCCTTGGGCCCAGAGGCCGCCGGCACCTCGCCGGGGGCCAGGTTCGCCAGCGCCTCCTTGACGAGCTCGGGCAGCACCTCGTTGTCCCCCACGCTCGGCGCCGTCACCCGATAGGCCAGTGCCACCTCGGCCGCCACGTCCACCAGAAGGTGCAGCTTGTAGCCGAACCACTCGACGACCCGCACCACCTTCCCCTCCTCGTCCTTGTACTCCTTGCGCCCACCAGAGGGTTCCGGCAGTACGCCCGCCGGCACCTTGCCCTCCTTGGCACGCCCAAGGCGGGCACACAGGCCGGTAGCGTCCCCGGCCACGTGGCGCCCAAGCTCAGGGACCGCCTGCCCCAGCCCGCGCGCCATCGTGTCGAACATCTCCCGCAGCAGCCCCAGGTGCTCCGGGAGGCCCAGCACCCGCAGGAAGCGCGAGACGTTCCAGTCGTCCGGCACATCCTCTTCTCTCTCGATCCCGATGAGGAGCCGCAGGCCCTCGTTCCGCCGCAGCTCCCCAAGCGTCGCAGCAAACGACACATGGCGCAGCAGCACCGTCAACACCACCACACCCCACAGCACATGCACCGGATGGTCATCCCGCCCGCGCCCCCGGTACAGCCGCAGTGCCGCCAGGAGCCTCCCATCGGGAAGTGCCCCGAGGAAGTCCCGGATGGTCTTGAGGCTCGGACTATCCTCGAGGGTTTCCCAGGCAATCAGCCTCTTCGAGACACCCACACGCATCGCCGGCCTCCGACAACGAGGACAGGACACAGCACCGCCGCACGTCGAGCGTATTATACACCGCAACCTATCCCCGCGTCAAGAGAAAACTGGTCGAAAAATCGTCAGAAAACGAAAAAAAACTCCTGCAAGGCCCCGCACCAGCCATCCGGGGCCGACCGCTGGGGGAACGCCCTTTGCGACCCTCCTGCAACTCCTACCCGCACTGTCACTTGCCCACAACGCAACCGCGTCCTCCTG
>VGYV01001068.1 GCA_016872855.1 Planctomycetota bacterium | reverse complement strand
CGCTGGGCCTCGCGCGCCGCCTCCTTCTGCCAGCGGTCGCGTTCCTGGGCCAGGTCGGAGACGGTCGTCACGAGGGGCCGCACGTCCTCGGTGGCCGTCTCGACGTGCTCGACGCGCGCGAGGGCCTGGTCCAGTTCCGGCACGACCTCGCGGTCGAGCCGGTCGGCGCTCGCGGTGAGTTGCTCGGCAAGGGGCTTCGCCTGGGGCACGGCCGCGGCGTCTCCCGCCGCCGACCGGACCTCCCGGGCGCTGGCCTGGGTGCCCGTCCTCGCCTTCTCGATGTGGATCTTCGCGCGGCCGGCGTCGCCCTTGATCGTCTCGACGGCCGCCTGGCCGCGCGCCGCCGTATCGGCAGGGGTCTTCAGGAGCGCTGGCCTGCCGCAGCCCGCCGTCGAGGTCAGGAGCATCAGCCACCAGACCAGGCCGGACCGCTTCATCGTTTTGCCCCTTTCACGAAGACCTGCTTGAGCAAGCCGATGTTGACCGTCGTCAGGGGGATACCCTCGCTCCGCCGCCGCTCATACGGGTTGAAGTCCGCCGGCTTGAAGGTCCGGCCCCGCCTGCGGTTGGGGTCGACGTTCGCGATGAGGGCCATCAGGCTCGACCACCTGGACCATTCCGACCGGGCCCGTCCGTCGGCCATCCACGCCAGTTCCCGAAGCGTCAGCCGGTCGGGGTCGACTCCGCAGACGCCGGCGAGTTCCCAGACGAGCCGCCAGGCATCGACGCCATCGCCTCGACCGCGGCCGCCTCCTGGTCCTTCAGGAGCCTGGCGAGTTTGCCCAGCGCCCGGGCCCGCTGGGCGCTGGGGAAAAAATCCAGGAGTTCCTTGAAGAGGGCCGACGCCGCGTCGTCCAGGACGCCGCCGACCATCGCCCGGCCGAAGTCTTCGTCCGAGACGCCCCGCGCGTCAGCCTCGGACCTGCACAGGACGTACAGGACGTTCACGAGCAGGACCGGGTCGTCGGCCAGGCGCTCGAGGAGACCCCCCCGCGCCACGTCCAGCAGGTCCACGCCCAGGGCGTCGCGGACGCGCCGGACGGCACCCACGTTGACGACGACCGCCCACTCTCGCTTCTCCGAGTCGGCGAACGGTTTCATGCGGTCTCCATGCGATCTCCATCCTGGTAGCGGGGGCGGGAATAGAACCCGCTTAGCCGGTGCATGAAACCGGCGGCCGACCACTGGCCCACCCCGCGACCGCGGACTAGCCCAGGACCACCTGCACGTCGAGAGCCTGTGTTCCCGTGCCGGCGAGGTCGAGGTTCTTGTTGGCGCCGCCCACGTCGCTCCCGGCGTCGTTCGGCACGAGCAGCGCGTGCGCCCCCGGCGCGAGCGCCAGCGAGAAGTCCGCGCCGAAGCCGTTGTAGCCGTTCGCGGCCCCCTTGGAGAGGGTGATGGGGTTGGCGTTCGTGGCGGGATTCCGGACCTTCACCGCCTGGACCCGCAGCCCCGTGCCGTCCACGGCCAGGCCGTTCGTCCCGACGAGGGCCGTCAGGTCGATGGTCCCCGCGCCGGCGGCGAGGGCCTTCTGGAAGGCCGCCACCTTCGTGCCGGGCGGCGACGACCCGCTCGTCAGTGACGCCGACGTGTTCAGCACGTCGTGCGTGACGCGCGCCTTCGCGTCCGCCGCGAAGGGCCGGTTCCCGTCCAGCGTCTCGACTACCGTCAGGTTGCTGGTTACGGTCGCAGTAATGGGCATGTGCTCTCCTTCCCGCTACGAGATCACCTTGAAGTCGGGCGGGTTCGCCGAATAGGTGGGTTTCGCCGTCACCGCCACGGTCAGGGCCGCCTCCAGGCCCTCGTCCCGCTCGAACTTGAGGATGGCGCAGTCGGCCCACAGGCCCCGGCTGCCGGCC
>VGYV01001067.1 GCA_016872855.1 Planctomycetota bacterium | reverse complement strand
GGCCAGATGAAGTTGCCGTCGTCGTCGCGGCGGAACCAGTTGACTCTGAAGACCTTCGGCCTGTGGGTCATGCGCTTGCCCATGTCGAGCCAGTGCTGGAAGTAGTCGCCCATGTTGTAGCCGCAGAAGGGGAGCATGGCCATGGGGTCGTGGCGTATCTCGCCGAACTTGCCGTCCTGGGCCGCCGTGCGCTCGGAGGCCATAGTTGCGCCGACGTAGACGGCGTGCTGCCAGTTAAAGCACTGGTAGACGAGCGGGGAGAGTCGCGCGCGGCGCGCGCCGAGGATGATGGCCGAGATCGGCACGCCCTGCGGGTCCTCCCAGTTGGGCGCGATCGAGGGGCACTGGCGTGCGGGCGCGGTGAAGCGACTGTTCGGGTGCGCGCCCGGCACTCGCTTGCCGTGCTCATCGGCCTTGCCGGGCCACCAGGGCTTGCCCGTCCAGTCCAGGGCGCCCTCGGGCGGCGGCTCGCCGTCGCCCTGCTCCCACCAGACCGTGCCGTCGGGGCAGAGCACCGTGTTGGTGAAGAGGCTGTTGCGCTGGACGGACTTCAGGGCGTTGAGGTTGGACTTGGCGTTGGTGCCGGGCGCGACTCCGAAGAAGCCGGCCTCGGGGTTGATGGCGTAGAGGCGGCCGTCGGGGCCGATGCGCATCCAGGCGATGTCGTCGCCGATGGTCCAGACCTTGTAGCCCTTCTTCGCCAGGGCGTCGGGGGGGACGAGCATGGCGAGGTTGGTCTTCCCGCAGGCGCTCGGGAAGGCCCCCGCGATGTAGTCAATCTGCCCGTCGGGGTGCTCCACGCCCATGATGAGCATGTGCTCGGCCATCCAGCCCTCTTTGCGGGCCAGGTAGCCGGCGATGCGGAGCGAGAGGCACTTCTTGCCGAGGAGCGCGTTGCCGCCGTAGCCGGAGCCCACGCTCCAGATCGTGTTGTCCTCGGGGAAGTGCAGGATGAGGCGGCGCTTGAGGTCGAGCTCGGCCTTGCCGTGGGCGCACCTGGTGAACTCGCCGCTGGTCCCGAGCTGGTCGAGCACCGCCTTGCCCACGCGGGTCATGATCATCATCGAGATGACCACGTAGATGCTGTCGGTGGTCTGCACGCCGATTTTGGAGAACTCCGAGCCGACGGGCCCCATCGAGAAGGGGATGACGTACATGGTGCGACCGCGCATGGAGCCGGCGAAGATGGCGGCCGCCTTGTCGGAGGCCTCCTCGGGGGGCATCCAGTTGTTCGTCGGGCCGGCGTCCTCCTCGCGGCTGGTGCACACGTAGGTGAGGCCCTCGGTGCGCGCGACGTCGTTGAGGGCCGAGCGGTGGTAGTAGCAGCCGGGCAGCTTCTCGTGGTTGAGCTCGATGAACTCGCCGGTCTTGAGCGCCTCGGCCAGGAGCGCGCGCCGCTGCTCCTCCGAGCCGTCAATCCAGACCACGCTGTCTGGCTGGCACATCTCCTTGGTCTCGCGCACCCAGGCAAGCAGTTCTCTGTGCTCTGTCATAGTGCCCTCGAATGAGAAAGCGACCCTTCCGGCCCTGACGTCCACTACGGCAAATGCGGGTGGGTCAAAGGGAATTGTACCCGAAATCCCCAAGCTTTTCCACCGCGGGGACGGCTACGAGTGTGGCCCCCAGTTCTAGTGAGCTGCTCCGGAGCCCCGACAGGGGCGTCCTATAGCAGCCCAGGGCGAAGCCCTGATCTTTGCCCACATCTTCTGGGGGCTGGGGCTTAGCCCCCGAACGGGGGCATTTGAGCCGTAGCCCAGGGCGACCGAAGGGAGCCCTGGGAAAAGGCCCCGCCAGCGTAGAGCCCCCGAAGCGGGGCGATTCAATGGGCGTGAAACGCCCCCTTCGGGGGCTTGGATGGGGGGGACGC
>VGYV01001066.1 GCA_016872855.1 Planctomycetota bacterium | reverse complement strand
CGCCGCGGGTAGTGGCCGGTCCTTCGCCCCGCTCGGTGCCGCTCGCTGGCGAGCGGCGCAGCCCAGTGGGGGCGGGCACTTCATCAGGCTGAGGTGTTACGGCCAGAGCAGTATCCAACGGGGGGGTGTTCAGGCGCAGGCCTCGGCGGTCAATTCGGCTGGTCCCGGCCCGTGCCCCTTCGTCAGCACGTGGCGAACCGCGTCCTTCAGCTCCCGCAGGTCGCCGCGCTTCAACACGTAGGCGTCGGCGGCCCAGGACATGAAGTTGTCCTTGTAGCTCGCGTACGCCGTGTGGATGATCACGGGCAGGTGGTGGTTGAGGGCGAGGAGCCTGGCGAGGAGCTCCAATCCGTCCATCTCCGGCATGGCGATGTCCATGACGACCAGGTCGGGCATGGCCTTCTCGATGGTGGCCAAGGCGTCCGGCCCGCTCGCCACGGTGAGCACGGCGTGGCCATCGCCGGCCAGCTCTTCTTCGAGAAGGAGGCGCTGGTTTCGGTCGTCCTCGACAACGAGTATGGCCGCCATCGCTACGCCCCTGCCCGGGCTCCCCTTGTGGCGAGCCGCCCTGCCGTATAACGAGTATATCCCATGTTTGCATGACGTCAAGGAATCAGGGCAGGATTTCGTGGCTTCGTCTACACACCAGGGTGCAGAGCCATGGGCGTGCCAAGTGGGAGAGCAATGCCTCCCACTGGCGGTAGGCCTTGCCGTCGGGTGTCCGGCCTGTTGGGGCGGCCTCACTTTGCCGGCTGCGCAGGCTCGGGCGCGGCGGGCGGGGTCGGCTTGTCGCCTTCCTTCAGGGGGCGCACCTCGATCCTCTTGATGCGTATCTCCATGCCCTTGAAGGGGCCGCCGTGGACCTGGATGCCGATGCGGCCTTTGGCTGAGCGGGTGTCGTGCACCTCGCCGAGCTGCTTGCCGTTGAGCCAGAAGATGATGTGGTCGCCGTTGGCATACACCTGGCCCTCGTTCCAGCCGTCCTGCTTCTCGAGGCTCTCGTCGAGGTTCACGAAGGCGAAGGTGCTCTTGGTCCCCGGGTAGAAGGCGCCGCTGAAGGTCTTGGGGCTGGTGTACTTCAGGATGTCGAACTGATAGTGGTCGCGGAACCAGATGCCGCTGTTGGCCGGCCACTTGACCTTGTAAGTGAAGCGCAGCTCGAAGTTGTCGAACGCCTCGGTGGTGTAGAGGTCGGCGCCCTTCCCGTCGTCCTGCGTGCCCACCAGGCAGCCGTCCTCGACCTTGAACTTCGTCGGGTCGGCCTTGCCCCAGCCCTCGAGGTCCTTGCCGTTGAACAGCGCCTTCCACTCCTCGCCCGCCAGGGCCACGCCGAGGCCCAACAGCACGCCACACACCAGCGCCAGTCTCCTCATCCTGTCCACTCCTTCCGCTCCCGACGGATTGCTCGACACGGCCATTGTAGGCGGAGCCGCGGGGCGAGTCAAGGGGCGCTCGCGCTGACACGCCCCCGGTTTGCGTAGAGGGGAGCCTTCAGCCCGCCACGGGGCGGGCGGCAGGTGGTAGCCCACGGCGTAAGCCGTGGGTCGCGGCGTGCAAGAGGCCCAGCCCCCGCAGGGGGCGGTAGAAGCCATGTGCCCAGCGGCTCTGCCGCCCCCTGCGGGGGCTTGGCGGTGGGGCGGGCGGCATTCCCACGGCTCACGCCGTGGGCTACCATCTGCCGCCCCTGACGGGGCTTGGCGAGATGGAAGACGCTCCCTGCGAAACCGGGGGCGTGTCAGGCGCTCGCGCGCGAGCATGACTCCCGGTATTGGCGCCGGCCCGATCCTGCGTCTTCTCGTGCTCGTCGTCGTCCTCGTCGTCGTCGTCGAATCGCTGGGCTTTTCGCCCCTCTGGCTTCGACAACGCGGAC
>VGYV01001065.1 GCA_016872855.1 Planctomycetota bacterium | reverse complement strand
TGGCGGTCGTAGTCGGCCCAGTCCACCTGGATGTCCTTCCCCGCGCCCGTGAGGCGGGGGCGATGGGTCCAGCAGTTGAGCACGCAGCGGTGCTCGTGGGCGAGGCGATAGAAGTCGTGGGCGTTCGGCGGGATGCGATAGGCGTTCAGCTCGGGCACGAAGCTCAGCCGGTCGGGCAGCACGAAATCGTAGACCGTCAGCTCCACGGGCAGCTTGAGCGGCGGCTCGACCCCGTCGGCCTCGACCAGGAAGCCGCCCGCGTAGGCGCCGGGCGAGGCGTCCTTCGGGATGTAGATGTCCACGTAGACCGTCTGGTTCTGTTGATTGGGCAGTTTGCGCGTGGTGTCGGGGATGCTAAAGGGGGCGCCGGTGGACATCGGGGCGCAGTAGGCCGGCTGCCACTGCCCCTTGCCATTCTTCGCATGCCAATTCCTGAAGAGTTCTATCATCTTACCGCCAATCATTTTACCTTCTTTGTTCTTCAATTCCTGCGGTATGATCTGCACGTTCCGCAACGGCTCGGCTGCGCCGTTCTCGACACATATCTGGAACGACGCGGTTTCGCCGCGCGCGCCGAAGAGCCTGACGCTGCCGCCGTTCCAGACGGCATTGCCCTCGCGGGCGAGCATGTCGTCGAACATGGCCTCGGGCTTCTCGGGGCTGATCTTGACGAGCGGCGGCGCGGCCCAGGCCGACATCCTGGCCTTCGGCCGCTCGAGGGGCTTGATGGCCATGGGCGCTCTGGGCTTCCCAAGCGATGGCGCCGCGGGGAGAGCGGGCGAGGCGCTTGCCGACAGCTTCTCGGCGGGCGAGGCCACGCCGCCGGGGGCAATGGCGACGACCTCGATGTCGCACTTCTCCGAGGGCGCCAGGTCTTCGAGGGCGATGGCGGTCGGGCCTTTCGGCTCGGGGTGCTTCACCCGCCAGCGCTCGACCGGTTTGCCGTTGAGGGTGATGCGCCAGCAGAAGACGCCCTTCGCCTCGGCGATTGTGAGCCGCAGGGCGCCGCTGGCGAGGTGCGCCTTGTCGGGCGCAGGCTCGGCCTTGACGGCGGGCTTCGCCGGGGCGTCAGGAAGCGGCTTGCCCAGGTCGGCCTCGATGTAGGGCTCACTGCCCTTCGACTGCGCGCTGTGGATGAAATTGTTGTGATAGGCCAGGTTCCCGCCGTCCATCACGGCCAACCCGTCGGTGTCGCCGCAGACGAGGGCATAGATGAGCTCGGGCGTGAGGGCGACGGAAATCCAGCCATCCGCCAACTCCTTGCGCTCCGCCCAGGTGTCGAGGGTGTAGCCTGAGGACATGATGACGTCGCAGAACATCGAGCCGGGCCAGGCCCAGGGGCGCTTCGTCGCGGCGTCGGCGTGCAGATAGGTCGCGCCGTTCGCCGGCCCGTAGGACTGCGTGCCGGTGCCCTCCGCCCAGTCCTGGTTCACGGTCGAGACGCGGACGTAGCGGAGCATGTCGGCGCCGGCGCGTCGGAGGAAGAGCGTGGCCTTGAGCACCTCGCGGCCGCGGGCGGGCGCGGCGTCGAAGCGCACCGCGGCCATCTCCTGGATGCTCTTGAGCTTGAACTGGTTGCACTTGCCGGCGCTCGTGTTTCGCTCATCGCCGCAGTCGGAGAGCCAGATGTCGGCCGTCGCCTTCAGCCGCACAGTCTCCCCGGCCGCAAGCCCCGCACACGCCAAGGCCGCGATGCCGAATGACAGACGCTTCATCTCAGGCTCCTAAGAGGGATCAATAAGGAATGCAGGAAAACAGGAAAAGAACCGGAACAAAGGGTCCGTTCCTGCCTTCCTGCATTCCTTATAGCCGATCTTGTGGGTGGAACGCAAGGCCGCATCAGGGCAGGAGCCTGACCGCCGCGAAGCCGTG
>VGYV01001064.1 GCA_016872855.1 Planctomycetota bacterium | reverse complement strand
GGGAACCAAAGATGCCCCGTGGGACATTGCATCGGCGCTCGACGGCAAGCAGAAGGTGGCCCCAGGCGACACGCTCTATCTGCTCGCCGGCACCTACAAGCGGCGGCCGAAGGAGCAGTTCGACGTCCGACTCGTCGGCACGGCGGAGAAGCCCATCCACGTGCGGCCCGCCCCCGGCGCGCGGGCGACGATTGACGGCGGCCTCGCCGTCCAGGCGCCCTCTGCCCACGTGTGGATATGGGACTTGGAGATTCTGGTCTCCGAGCCGAATCCCGAGAAGATCGCCACCGGCGGCTCGCACCCGAAGGACTTCGACCGCCCCTGGGGCGGCCTGAACATGTTCGGGGGCAAGAACTGCAAGTATATCCACCTCGCCATCCACGACACCCGCCAGGGGATCAGTTGCTGGAAGGGCGAACTCGACTGCGAAATCTACGGCTGCGTTATCTACAACAACGGCTGGCTCGCGCCCGACCGCGGCCACGGCCACTGCATCTACACGCAGAACAAGGACGGCATCAAGACCATCGCCAACTGCATCCTCACCTGCCGCTACAACGGCACTTACACGATGCACGCCTACGGCTCGAGCCGCGCCGACGTGGACAACTACCTGATCACCGACAACATCGCGTATGGCCTCGGCACCTTCCTCGTCGGCAGCGGAAAGCCGAGCCACAACATCCGCGTCCTGCGCAACTGCCTCCACAACGTCTCCATGCAAATCGGCTACAACGCCCCCGAGAACGAGGACTGCGAGGTCCGCGACAACCTCATCGCCAACGGCGGCCTGACCATCAACAAGTACAAGAAGGCCGTCAACGAGGGGAATCTGCTCCTGGCGAAGGGCGCGAAGCGGCCGGCAGGCAGTAAGGTCGTCTTGCTTCCGAGTAAGTACGACCCCAAGCGCGCCCACCTCGCCATCTACAACTGGGAGAACGCCAAGGAAGTGCAGGTGCCCGTCAAGGGCTTCCTCCGCATGGGCGACCTCTGCCGCCTGTTCAACCCCAATGACCCGTTCGGCAAGCCTGTCTTTGAGGGAGCGTGCCAGGGCGAGTCGATCACCGTGCCGATGAGCGGCGAGTTCGCCGCCTTCATCGCCCTGCGAGAGGAGATCATGCTGAAATGAGCGAGGGGCGGCCTCAGCCGCGAGGCGGCCGCCGCCTACAACGCCCTCTTCGCCCTCTGCGACGCCGCCGGCCGCGGCGTCGCCAAACACCTCACCCCCGCCAAGGCCAATAAGGCCGTCGAGGACGCCCGTCTTTTCTTGGATGCTGTAGGGGGACTTCTGCCGGCAGGCACTGGCACGGAGCCGTGAACCTACGTTCCTGCCCGCCGGCTGCCGGGCGCGGACTTGCGGCGGCTTGATGCCTTCTCCTTTTGGGACCTCTCCAAGCCCTCCAGGTCAACCAGATCGAGCGGCCTCGCGGCCAGTTTCTTGGCCTGTATCAGGTCCTCTCTGCCCATCAGGTGGATTGGGACGTCCCCGTATGTCGTCTCCACTCTGCGAACCCAAGCCCCCTCAAAGTCTATGCCTTCCAGTCCGGCGACGATGTCCACCCTGTTTGGAGCCACGCCGATCTGGTACACTGTGTTCGGGTTCTCGAAGTCCGCGGCGGCCACGTCGAACGGCGGTTCGCCCATGAAGTGGGCCAACGCTCTGTAGACCCGTTGCGCATTGTCCGCTGTTGCCCGGACCCAGAGGTCCATGTCCTTCGTGTAGCGCGGCTCCGTGTAGTAGCCGACCGCGTGTGCCCCCACGAGGAGGTACTCAACCCCCTCGCCGTTGAAGGCGATGAACAGATCTCTGAAGTCGGGGTTGATCGCCATCTTTCCCTCTCAGGATGTCCACCTCTGACACCATTTCCCACATGGC
>VGYV01001063.1 GCA_016872855.1 Planctomycetota bacterium | reverse complement strand
TGAAGATTGGGATATCGACGATGGTGTAGACCAGCGACGGGTTCATCCGCAGCAGGAGCTTCGCCATATCACCGTAGCCGCCGCCCCATTCGACGACGGATCTGAGCCCACGCAACGAAACCCCTGTGGCAACTTCGTAGGATGCCGCATGGCAGAAGTGATGGACCGATGTGCCTGAAGTCAAGTAGCGCGGGCTGAGAATCGTGGGAGTGCCGACGACATCCTCCATAAGGAGCTGCCTCAGTAGCTGAACTGAGTAGCGCTCCTCGAGGAAACTCAGTTCCCTGGCCATCAGTTCCCTTGACTCGACTGCCATCGTCTGCCGGATGAAGGGTTCCTTCAGGAAAGCGTTGCTCGGCCGGGGCCAGAGGGCGGCCTGAGCTTCCCTGGTTCGCGCCAACCAGGCGGGCGTGCAGAATCGCGAGACGTCGGCCTCCGCGAGGGCAATGAACCTGTCGCCGTGCTGTTGGGCCAGCGAGTCAAAGACACGCCTCTGACCTCGTTTCATGAGAAACAGTCGCCAAGCCGCGAGGCGTTGCGAGAGGCCGGATGCAATCTTCCTGCGGAGACTCATTGACCGCTTCACAAGGCGCGCCATGGCCCCCAGTGCGCTCGCGTTCTTCACGTTCCGAGACCCTTCACTCCAATCGCCAGCTTGCGTCCACCAAGCAGCAACCGTGACTGGCGGGAGGCAGTTCTCCGGAGCCGTAGTAGTCGCCTGCCTCTACCACTAGCGAATAAGCGCCGGCCACAGAGTCGATGGGAGTCCGACCGCGGTCTCTCATTACGCTGTAGCTCAGCCGGTAGGTCGAGGACGGGAGCGGAAGCCTTCTGATGCGGCAGACGAAGGCTCCTCTGGCACCCAGCGGACCAAAGTTGTGCCGAACGAGGCGGTTGTGGTGGAGGAAGACAGGCGCGCCGAGGTCGGTCTCAAGGCTTATCCCCACGACATCGCACTGGCAAGGCTCTGCCGCGGTTTCGAAGTGCAGGTACACATCGAGGTCCTGCCCGGCGACAGCAGCATCAACCGGGCTTCCCTGGGCGTCTCGCAGTTCTATGTTCACGACTCTGAGTTCCCCGGACCCGATGCGGTCTCGGCGTTCGCGCAGCTCAGACATCTGACCCGAGAAGCCCTGCAGATACTCCCGTATCGCGTCCTGCCGCGAGCCGATGTACCTGATACTGCCTTGATTCAGGACAACCCCACGCTGGCAGAGGTTCTCGACCGCGGCCATGTTGTGGCTGACGAAGAGCACGGTCCGTCCCTCTCGCGCCACACTGCCCATCTTGCCCAGGCACTTCTTCTGGAAGCCCGCGTCGCCCACGGCGAGGACTTCGTCCACGAGGAGGATTTCGGGCTCGAGGTGGGCGGCGACGGCGAAGGCGAGGCGGACGTACATGCCCGAGGAGTAGCGCTTGACGGGGGTGTCTATGAACTTGTCGAGTTCGGCGAAGGCGACGATTTCGTCGAACTTGCGGGCGATCTCCGCCCGGCTCATGCCCAGGATGGCTCCATTGAGGAAGGTGTTCTCGCGGCCCGTCAGCTCGGGGTGGAAGCCTGTGCCGACCTCGAGGAGGCTGGCGACGCGGCCGCGGATGCGGGCGCGTCCCTCGGTCGGCTCCGTGATGCGGGAGAGGATTTTCAGCAGCGTGCTCTTGCCCGCGCCGTTGCGGCCGATGATGCCCAGGACCTCGCCTTGCTGGACGTCGAAGGAGACGTCCTTGAGCGCCCAGATGGTGGTCTCGGGGTCGTCCTGGGGGCGGCCGAGGCGCCAGAGTCGGCGGAAGGGGGCGGCCGCGGCGTCAATGATGGCCTCGCGGAAGGTACGGTAGTGCTCCCGCGCGCCGATGCGGTAGCGTTTTGACAGCCCCTCAACCTT
>VGYV01001062.1 GCA_016872855.1 Planctomycetota bacterium | reverse complement strand
TTCCCTCCCCCTGTGCCCTCCCGAAGGTTCCAATACCTTCGGGAGGATACACCCCGGTCCCCAGCGCCCCGCCTCCCCCTCACCCTCCCGAAGGCATTGGAGCCTTCGGGAGGGAAGGCCGCTCAGTCCGCCGCCCGCATAGCCTATCTTCTGCGGGTGCCGCCTCAAGCTCGCTGCCGCCCCTTTTGACGAGCCCACTTCCCGGTGGTACCATGATTGTAGGGAGAGGGGAGCCCAGGTCATGGTGCGCACATCGCGAGGGCGAACGCAACTGGCCCCCGGCCGCGCCGACTGGCGGCTGGCGTCTCTCCTCACGCTTGTCGGCCTGCTGCTTGCCCTTGCCGCATTGCTCTTCTTGCCCGTCGTCTCCGTGGGCAGCCGGCATCCCCCGGGGAGCTCGTGCCGGGAGCACTTACGCATGTGCCACAGCTCGCTCCGTCTTTACCTCAGCGACAGCGATGACTTCTTCCCTTCGGCGTGGCATGTCGCGGGGCCGTCCGTTGCCCCTGATCTCAGCAACCTGACGTTTCACCGCTTTGCCATCTACTCGCGCTTCGGGGGGTTCAGCCACATCGTGACGCCCGCCGAGATCGATGCCTGCAATGGGGATTCCGCGAAGGCCCGCAGAGCGAAGTACGACCGCTGCTCACAATTCTGGAAGGACAACCGCCGCGGCTGGACAAGCGACTACTTCGCGCCCGACATCATCTTCCGCTGGCCCGCCGAGTCCGGCGGCCCGCGCGTGCAGCCGGGGACGTTCTCAGCGCTCACTGCCGCCATGTCGCCCTCCGAGCGCCCGCTGTTCGCTGAGGTGAACGCCTCCCTGCCGAACCCGGAGGCGAAGGACCCCGCCGCCCCCGAGCACGAGGCGGAGATGCGGAAGGGCTTCAGCTTCATGCGCGAATCGGGCATGGACATTTTCGTCGGCGCTGGCCCCAGCCTCCGCCGCCCGGGCGACCTCTCGACCTCGCGGTTCGACTTCCGCCACAACGGCGCGGCGAATGTCCTCTTCCTCGACGGGCACGTGGAGCTGATCCGGAAGGACGACACGACGCGACTCGAGAAGATCCACCGCAACTGGAACAGCCTGGAAGGGGAAGAGGGGAAGCCAGGGGCCACGAGCGTCCCGCCCAATTGAGGCGCCGTGGGCGGGACTTTCCTCTGGTCAAGATGCCCACTTCCCCATGCGCACGAAGTGGGCGCCTTGAGCGGGCCGAGTCCTAAGTTGATACCGGACAAAGGCTTAGGCGAGCGGTCAAGGCGCCCACCCCAAACGCGGTGGGCATCCTGAACTCGGGGCGCGCCCCCGGTCAACGTGGGAGGGGCAGGTCGCGGGTCTCCGAGCACTCCAGCCTGCATCGCGCGACGCGGTGGGAGTACATGTCGGCGATGAGGAGTTGGTCGCGCCAGACGGCGATGCCGAAGGGCCGGGCGAGGGGAATCTCGGGGTCGCGGACGACGTTGGCGCCCGGCACCATCGCGTCGCCGCCGCCCCCGCGGCAGTCGGCGTTGCCGTAGGCGCCGATGCGGCAGACCAGGTTGCCCGCGGCGTCCACCGCGGCGACGTTGTAGAGCGCGGGGTCGGGCAGCCACACGCGGTCGTCGGCGTCCACACACAGTTGCGCGGCGGGGCACTCGCCGGCGCAGGTGTAGGTGCTCACGCCTGAAAGGCCCTTGTAGGCCCAGAGCTGCCCCGCCCCGTCGCGGACGCCCCCCTCGGGGGCGAACTTGAGGAGGCGGTTGTAGAGGGTGAACTGCTTGTTGTCGAGCTTGGCGGCCCGCCGCTTGTGGGCGCCGTGGCAGAGGCCACTCTCGATGACGTAGAGGCTGCCGTCGCGGGCCAGCTTCACGTCGTTCACGCCCTGGAGCCGCACGAGGCCGC
>VGYV01001061.1 GCA_016872855.1 Planctomycetota bacterium | reverse complement strand
TTAGTGGTGACGGAGAGCAGGGCGTCTTCGAAGCCGGGCTTGGTGATGGCCACAACGTGGCGACGTTCGGCGAGGCCGTCAACGGCAAAGTGGCCGTTGGCGTCCGTCGCGGCCGATTTTGAGCCGATGTGCACGGTGGCGGAATCTACGGCCTTGCCGGATTCGTCGAGGATTTGCCCGGTGACCTTGGTGGTCTTGGCTGGTCTCGAAACAGGATCGCGCTGGCCGATGCCCAGATTGCCGTCCGCGTCCATGGGCGTGAGAAGCGGCAGCGGTGAGGGCGCTGGACGTTCAACCTTGGTCGCCGGGACAAGCTCGCCTTCAACCACGATGTTCTCCGCCTTGCCGACCTGGCACTTTTCAAACTTCACCCCTTCGGGCATCAGGCAGACGTTGCCTTCGACCGTGATGTCGCGCGGCATGCAGCCGTCCACGGGCACGTTGTTGTGAAGGCCGTAGGTGATGGAGACCGCGACCAGCGGGCGGAACTTGGTCACCGTGCGCAGGTTTCGGAACACGTTGTGCCGAATCACTCCCGATCCATCTCGAATGCCCACGCCGTGCCGCAGGTTCTCAAAGAGATTCCACTCCACCACGAATGTGCCGTCCATGCCCGGATGCGTGTCCACCGCACAGAGTTCATAGCGCGAGAGGTCGTTGCCGCGGACCCGGTTGTGGACGAACTCCCAGTGGGTCTTCCGTCCGGGCTTGTGGAGATACTTGCCCGCGTGCTTCGGGCTGCTCCAGTCCAGCGTGCCGTTGGATGCCAGAGAATGGCGGTTCTGCTCGAATTCGTTGTCGGTGATGAGAACGTAGGCTCCAGAGTAAATGGACGTGCCATAGCCCAGCCCCTCCCGCAGGTTGTGATGGATGTAGCAGTGGTCAATCTGCGCGGTGCACTCCTCCCTGGGCGTCGTCGCGTAGCTGAAGCCCAGCAACTCACAGTGGTCAATGCGGCAGTTCTGCGCGCGGGAGATCGTGATGCCGTAGGTGTCGTTGCTCTCGTTCAGCGTCGTGTCGGCCCCTTGCAGTTTCAGGCGCGTGAAGCGGACCCGGTCGCCCGCCGCGCTGAACAGGCGCGAGTTCCTGTCTCGGGTCCGAATGAGCGTCTTGGACCCATCGCCGAGGAGCGTCAGGTCCCCCGGCACGCGGACCTCGGCCTCGAACACATACTCGCCAGCCGGGAAGAACACCACCGGCACGCCTTCCTTGGCCGCGCGGTCGCAAGCGGCTTGCACCTCGGCCGCCGTGCCTCCTGCGATGGTGACGCGCTGGGCGAACTGTGCCTTTTCCGCCTCGCTCAACGGCGTATCCGCGCCGGTCGGCCCGCGCGGCCCAATGGCCAGAAGCGCGTCTCCTTTCGCGTGGCCCGGTGGCGCTCCTACCCCACAAACGCTGAGCCATACGACTCCTAATGCTGTTGCCAGTGGAAACGCTCGCTCCATCATCCGCTCACCTCTGTTGTCTCTGGGGGCCGTTGGCCGCGCGCATGTCACGGCGTCGGCCGCCACGCCCTTGGCCCGATGGACGGCGGTGGCGGCTGGCGTGAGCAGGGGGCACGTCAGTCCGAATGTGAAAGGCGAAGACCCGTGTCACTTCCCCACGATCAGCCCGGCGCAGGCCCAGTTGGGGTCCGAGCCGCCGCCGTCGCGGAACTCGATGTCCAGCACGCCGTCCTTGACCTCCACGTCGAAGGTGAGTTCCTTGACCTCGCCGGCCTTGTTGGTGATCTTCTGCAGCTTGAGCTCGCCTTCGGCCCGGACCTCCATGTCATCGTGCCCCGTGGTCATATCGCCCAGGTACACGGTGACCGCGTAAGGGCCGTTCGGGACCTTCACTCGGAAGGTCCGGCTGGCCTTGTCGAAGATGAAGTCGCGAGTCAGGC
>VGYV01001060.1 GCA_016872855.1 Planctomycetota bacterium | reverse complement strand
CAAGGCGATTGACGCGGTGGACCTCGGGCCCGGGCCGGACATCCAGGGCGCCTACCGCAAGCTCATCGAATACCTCTCCGTCGGCGGCGAAAAGTCGCGCCTCATCGGCAACGCTCTCAACCAGGCCGCCCTCTACGCCGACGCCGGTTGGCTCACCCTCGCGCGCGACCGCTACGAGCAGCTCGTCAAGGACCTCCCCGCAGGCAACCTCGCCGCACTCCACCTCCTCGCCAACATCCACGAGCGCATGAGCGACGGCCCGAAATGCATCGAAACCTACCAGCGCATGCTCCAGGCCAGCCCAGACCACGAGCCCGCCCTCTCCCGCCTCGCCGCACACTACGTCGCCGCTAAGAACTACGAGGGCGCCGCCTCCGCCTACCGCTCCCTCCTCGCCAACAAGCCCGAAGACGACCGCCTCCAACTTGGCCTCGCCACCGTCCTACAGCGCCAGAGGAAAACCCCCGAGGCCGTGGACCTCTACAAGCGCATCCTCAAGCAGAACCCCAACAACGCCGTTGCCTACAACAACCTCGCCTGGCTCTACGCCATCGAGACCAAGGACCTCAAGGCTGCCGAGGAACTCGGCAACAAGGCCCTCAACCTCACCGACGCCAAGGGCGCCGCCGGCGCCGCCGTCCGAGACACCGTCGCCTGGATCTACTACATCACCGAGCGCTACGACAAGGCCATGGAACTCGCCCGCGAAGCCGTCGAGGGCATGCCAGGCAGCGCCGAAGTCCAGTACCACCTCGGCATGATCTACTTCAAGAAAAACCTCCGCGCCAGCGCCGCGCGACACCTGCTCCTCGCCCTCCGACTCGACCCCGAGTTCGAGCACAAGGACGAGATCAACCAGGCCCTCGACCGCATCCGCCAGCGCAAGCCATAGAGGCCGCATCCACTTGACGGCGACGGGGCGGAAGCGCTAAACTCCATCGCACGGGACGCGGGCAGAAGAGGGGACATTCTCCTTTTCTGCCGCGTGTCGCAAGCGAAGACGCTCTGCCTGCCGGAGTGGCGGAATGGCAGACGCGCTGGATTCAAAATCCAGTGGCCGCAAGGCCGTGAGGGTTCGACTCCCTCCTCCGGCACCAGCAGGGTTGACGTTCTGCTTTCCCGCCAAGCGGCCTTCGGCGCCCCCTTGGGGGCGGAAAGCAGAATGTCCCCGTGAGGGGCGAAGAGGTGAACGTCCCCCTTCTTGCGCTCGTGGCCGTGGCGGGGCTTGGCTGTGCCTTGCTGTGGCGGCGCTGGCGCCGCGAGGGGCGCGAGCGCGAGGCGCTGTCGGCTGAGCTTGCCTCGGCCCGGCGAGCGCTCGACGAGGCGACGGCTCGGGTGGCGGCACTGGCCCGTCGCCTCGATGAGGCGAAGCGCCTGGCCACCGTGGGCACGATGTCGGCTCAGATCGCCCATCAGCTCCGCAATCCCCTCACTTCGATGGGGCTCTACGTCCAGCTCCTCGGCGACGAGGTGCGGAAGCGGCACGAGGCGAACGACGGCGAGGCGGGCGAACTCCTCGAGCGGGTGCTCAACGATCTGCACGTGATGGTGGAGATCACGGATAACTACCTCCAGTATGCCCGGCTGCCCGAGCCTGTGCTGGCGCCTGTGGACGTGAATCAGACGGTGGGGGGGCTGGTGAACTTCCTGCGGCACGAGCTCGAGCGCAAGGGGGTGGCCGTGTCCACGCAGTTGGCGGCGGACCTGTCTGCGGTGGAGGCGGACCGGCGGCTGCTGGGGTTCGCGGTGATGAACCTGCTGAAGAACGCCGTGGAGGCGATGGGGCCGGGGGGGAGGCTGCGGGTGAAGACCCGCCAGGAGAACGGGGCGGTCGAGATCCACGTGTCCGACACCGGCCCCGGCATCCCTCCCGCCGAGCTCGGCCGC
>VGYV01001059.1 GCA_016872855.1 Planctomycetota bacterium | reverse complement strand
GGGCCGTACCGGAGGGCCCGGGTGCGGAGGGAGGCATGATGCGCTCGGGTGGCTCGCTCGTGCGGAGGAAGTAGACCGGGATCCCAGGGGCGGCGACGGTGGGCACCTCAGTATCTTTCCTGCATGGTGCGTCCTGAAGGACCCGGGAGGACCGGGAACGTGCTTCAGCGAGCTTACGGGTGGAAGTCCCGTCCGGGTAGGTGTCGGTGCGCCCGGTAGCAGGCCCCAGCCGGCCGTCGAGAGGCGGGAGGCCACAGCGGGGCGTCGAGAGCCTCAAGAGGAGGGAGCAAGAGCGCGGGCCGTAACATGAAGTGAACCCTGCCGCCTCGACAGATAAACAACGCGGGGAGCCGAGCCGGGCATGTCACGGCGAAGGCCACGTCCGGCGCGGAGACCACCGAACGGCGCGCCGGGTCCCGCCGGGGTATGGGGGATGGCACGTGCTGACAGTTCGCGGAGGAACAGGAGAGACCCGACTGAGCAGCCTGCGTCAGGCAAAGACCGGGCGTATAAGCCGAAGGTGAAGTCGTCCGGAGCGCAGCGGGAGTCCGAGGGGGCCATAGTACCGGAGAGGGCGGTGCAAGAGAACGCCGCCGGAGGGAAGGGCCCCTGCTTTGGTGAAGCTTCAGATGGGGGTAAGAGCGAGGGCATGGTTCGGACCGCCGAATCCAAACACCCCGGTGGGCGAGAGTCCATCGACAAAGTTCGACGACTCCAGCGGAAGCTGTACGTTGCGGCCAAGCGGGATGGGGGACGGCGTTTCCATGCGTTGTATGACCGGATCCACAGGGGTGACGTCCTGTGGGAGGCGTGGAAGCGAGTTCGTGCGAAGAAGGGCGCCGGGGGCGTGGACGGAGAGACGCTCCAGGCGGTGGAGGAGTACGGGGTCGAACGGCTGCTGAATGAGCTGAGCGACGACCTCCGGGCAGGACGATATCGGCCGCCTCCCGTGCTGAGGCGGTACATCCCCAAGGCGGACGGGAAGCTGCGGCCGCTGGGGATCCCGACGGTGCGAGACCGCATCGTGCAGATGGCGGCGAAGCTGGTAGTGGAGCCGATCTTCGAGGCGGATTTTGTGCCTTCGTCGTTCGGGTTCCGGCCGCGGATCGGTGCGTTGCAGGCTCTGGAGGCCATCCGGGAGACGGTCAATGCCGGGTGGTGCCACGTGCTGGATGCGGACATCCGGGACTACTTCGGCAGCATCGATCAGACGGTGTTGATGGAGCGGGTGTCGAGACGGGTTAGCGACCGGAGGGTCCTCAAGCTGTTGCGTGGCTGGCTTCGGGCAGGCGTGATGGAGGATGGAGAGTACTCGGAAACGGTCTCGGGTACGCCACAGGGAGGGGTGATTTCCCCGCTGCTATCCAACATCTACCTGCATTACCTCGACAGCGTGTGGCAACGCCAGTGTGCGCATGTAGGCAAGCTGGTTCGCTACGCGGACGACTTCGTGGTGCTATGTCGGACCGCGAAGGATGTAGAGGAGGCCGAGCGGAGGGTCCGGATGATCTTCGATCGGTTGAAGCTGACCTTGCACCCCGAGAAGACGCGGAAAGTGGACCTGAGCGATGGGAAGGAAGGCTTCGACTTCCTGGGCTGTCATCTGCACATGCGCATGTCAGGGCGGTTGTTGGAGAAGAAAGGCATACGCCGGTACTATCTCCAGCGCTGGCCCTCGACACGGAGCATGAAGCGGGTGCGGACCCGGGTGAAGGAACTGACCGACCGGAAGCGGCAGGGGGTGAAGGACATCCGAGAGATCATCGGACGACTGAACCCCGTGCTGCGTGGCTGGGGCAACTACTTCCGCACGGGGAACGCTTCGCGGAAGTTCAACCAACTCGACACCTACGTCTGGCGACGGCTACATCGCTTCATGGTGAGGTGGAGAGGCAG
>VGYV01001058.1 GCA_016872855.1 Planctomycetota bacterium | reverse complement strand
TGCCCGAGACCTTGTCGATCCCACCAAAAGCGTCGGGGCCACTCCAATGGTCCATGTGCCAGAAGGCAATCGGCTTCGAGGCCATCACGGCGCCCACATAGGGACCCAAGCCGCGGCGTGTGAGCCGCCTGCGTTGGCCAGCGGCTTCCTCAAGGCACTGGAGGACGGTTTCGACGATCTTCGGCTCGGCATGGACCTCGAGCCCCGCCGTGCGGGCGGGCCAGGTGGTGTAGCCGCCGAGGGTGTGCTGCTCGGGCGGCGGGATGTAGCCGTCGGCGCCGTTCGCCAGCTCGATGTTCATGGTTGGCCGCAGGGGGCTTTGGAGTTTGATCTTGAGGCCCGTGATGCCAAAGACCTCGCAGGGGATGGCCGTGATGCCAAGCTCGCCCACTCGAATGGCCTGGAGCTTCAGCTCGCGCGTCGGCTCGTTGTAGAGATAGAGCGCTTCCTTCGCGTAGACTTCCTGCTGGTTGCGCGGCGCGGGGCCTTGCATCTTGGCCATGATGGCCTTCGCCCACTCGAGCCGGGCGTCGTCGGGCACACGGCGGCCGAGGGTGAGCTTCTTCTCGCAGGCCGCGATGGTGGCCGAGTCGTGGTACGCGACCTTCTTGTAGGCTTCGGCGGCCACCTTGGCCACGGCCTCGGCGTACTGGGTGATGTTGATGTTCCTGCGCGGCTGACTGTAGTCCATCCAGTGCAGGTCCCCGCTGGTGCCCTGTGACATCATGGCGACGAAGGGGGGGTCCAGCTTCTCGGCGCCGAGCATCTGTGCGAGCCTGGCGCAGAAGATGCCGAAGTAGTCGCTCGACACGGGTCCCGCCCCGAAGTAGTGCATTGAGAAGTTGGCGAGGACCGCGATGGGCTTGCCATCGGGCGAATGGACGGCGAGGAGCGTGAGATCGGGATCAATCGGCCCGGCCGGCCCCACGTGGTTGGGGCTTTGGTAGCCTGGGTGCATCATCGCCCGAATGTTCCGCTGGCCAAAGGGGTCGGAGCCGATGCGGTCGGGGCGGAGAATCCAGCGGCGGCAGTTGGTCCACTCGCGCGCGTCGGCAACGGTCCAGCCGACCCGTGCGGGCGCCAGGTTCTTCGCCGCCTGCTCGATGCCCTGCACGATGCCGTCCCGCAGCACGGGCACGTAGTCCTCCTGCACGCCTGTGCCGAGTGCGCCCATGACCGACGGAGCCGAATGCGTGTGCACGGCGGAGATGAGGATGTGGCTGGTGGGGATGCCCGTGGCCTTGCTCGCCAGCTCCTTCGCCTCGTCGCAAAACTCGCGGGTCATCATCAGCGTGTCCACGACGGCGAAGGCGACCTTCGTCGCCCCGTCGTCCAGCACGAGGCAGCGAGCGTGGAGCGTGCCGGCCGGCCCGCCCGCCTTCCCCTCGAGGAACCCGCCGCTGACGACGACGGGCCATTTCATCGGCATCACGTCCACCGCGCAGGCCCCCGCGCGGAACGCCTTGGCCCCCTCGCCCGCCTGGGCGAGGCCGACGGCCAGGAGGATGCCAATCACCACCACTAACCCACTTGCGTTCATTCGGTCGCCTCCGTCAGAGATGCCGATCGCCCGTGTCGTCCCACGCTCACCTCTCCCTTGGGGAGAGGTCGCCCGCCGCAGGCGGGCGGGTGAGGGTGCTTCCCCGGGCGTCGGGACAGATCAAGCACCCTCACCCCAACCCTCTCCCCGAGGGAGAGGGAGGATGGCCCCCTCCTCGCCAGGCACACCCGCGGGGGCTCAGAGCTAAATAACTCGCCACGATTCTGGATCGAACGGGGGGCCACGTGAGACTCCTTAAGCGGCAGTTGGCGTGTTAGCCTTGGCAAGGGAGGGACTGGCCCCTGGATACGGTTGAGCCCGTTCGAGGAAGCGATGCACGTTTGCGAGAAGTTCGTCAATCG
>VGYV01001057.1 GCA_016872855.1 Planctomycetota bacterium | reverse complement strand
GACCAGGAAAAGGCCCGACCCCGTTGCCACGTCTAGAGCCTTCTTGTCCAGCAGCGAATCCCACCCTTCGATGGCCTGGTCCAGAACGAGCTCAACGAGGTGGGGAGGGGTATAGTAAGCGCCCAATCCCCTGCGTTTCTTCACGCCCCCTGCTTCAATGAACTTCTCGTAGATCGCGCTGATGGTCTCGACAGGGATAATGCTGAAGTCATATGCCCAGAACCCAAGCGCAAGCTGACCCGTCCCCGGATCGCCGCCCCCCAAGAAGCTCTGGAACGCCAGGATGTCCCGTCTCCTGATCCGTGCGCGCTCCCGCGCCATGTCGGTGTCAAACAAGCTGCCGTTGAACGTGCCCTTGAGCCGGTCGAAGAGGTCGAAGAGTGTATCGCGGGCCTCCTGCCAGGGGCGGTTGACAATGAGCCGCTGGAGGCCACCATCCTTATCAATGGCGGACAGGTGTGGGTGGTCCGGGAAGTGGGCGCCGCAGATCACCTCTCGCGCGATGAGGTAACAGACGAAGATCGTGCGGGTGAGGAGGGCATCCGCCTCTTCCCCGCGGAGGGGGGCCGCTCCGGTCGTCAACTGCTTCCGCAAGCCCTCCAGGGCTTTGAGGAGCTGACCATCAACGGCTTTCTCCCGGTCGAAGCATCGCCCATAGGCTTCTTCGGAGTAGAAACGCCCCGTGTCGAGGGAGTGGATAAGCTGTTGGAGTTCAAGCGCCTGCCTTGCGCGGTCAAGGGTGACAACCAGGCGGTTCTCGGCATCGAGCTTCTGGTTCGCTGCCGCCGGCGGCGCCCAGGCCGAGTAGACATGCACCTTCACCGGATCGGCGACGACCAGCACAGGCGCGACGCCGTGGTTCCACAGTTTCCGGTGCCACTCGCGCGCCTGGTCGTCGCTGACGGCCTCAACTTCCTTGAGGTAGACGGCGGGGTAGCGGTCAATGTAGACGACGCCACACAGGCCGAGGACATCCCAGGCCCGGCGCACAGCATGCGCGTGGGGAAGGGGTGGCATTGGCTTGTCAAGGTCCGTGGGATCCCTGATAAGCCGCGGCGGCTCGCAGCGCGTAAGGCCAAGCTGGTCAATGAGTTGCGAGGTTCTGGACCCCGCCATGGCCGGGCTCCTCGGCCAAGGGGAGAGTCGCGGGGAAACCGGGCGCCTCCTTGCCCCGTCTGCCGTTGTATGATGATACCGGGATGCATGGCATTCGTCAAGAGGCAATTCGCGGCCAAATCCGGGGCTGAAGGCCGGAAGACAAGATGCCCGATGTACATCAGTCGCGTTGTACTTCGGACATACGTGTCGAGCGGGCTGCGGCGGGCGGGGGAAGAGGGGTTATGGGTGTTCGGTGATCGGTGTTCGAGTACAGAGGAAGAAGGGTTCTTCTCTGCTGTCTCTGCTGCCTCTGCGTGAGGATCGGTTTCGCGTTTCGGGTTCCGCGGTTCGCGTCTCAAGATTCGCGCGGTTTCGCGTGACTCGCGGGCAGAAGAATGTGGTTCGGCCGTCGGTGTTCGGTGTTAGGGGGCCGGAGTCAGAGATTCGCGTTGATTCGCGTGATTCGCGGTCTCTCGCTCAGCGCTGGTAGATGGGGAGTTGGCGGTAGGCGGGGGTGAGGGCCAGGACGGCCATGGAGGTGGAGTAGCAGGCGCCGGCACGGGCTTCGTTACCGCGGCCCTCGCTCCAGGAGCCGTCGCGCTCCTGCATTTTGAGGAGGGTGCTGTACATGTGGTCGGCGAATTTCTCCCAGTGCTCCTCGCCCAACTGGAACATGCCCTGGGCGGTGTAGTAGATGGCGTAGTAGAAGAAGCCGTCGTTGTCGCCGTCGCGCATGTGGCGGAGAATCCAGTCGCCTGCGGCGAGGGTTTCTTTGGTGCGGTGGCGGCCGCAGAGCTCGAGGCAGAGGAGTG
>VGYV01001056.1 GCA_016872855.1 Planctomycetota bacterium | reverse complement strand
TGCACAGCGTTCGTTTCTTGACTTTCCCGCCCTCGCGGTACGACTCGCGCAGCAGGATCGCCGGCGGAGACTTGCGGTTCGGAACGCTCTCGATATACATGACTACCCATATAGCATACTATCTCAACCCTGTCAAGCATAAACTTATACTCTACATGGGTACCAAATCGCAGGCCAATCAGCCCAAAAGCCCCAGATCACAGGCCAAACACCCCCTCAGATCGGGGAACTTCGGCCTAGTCGGCGCGCATGAGAGGGAGGAGGGTGGGCGCTTGGTGGTGGATGAGGTGGCGGAGGGTGGTGTGGTCGGGATGGGAGAGGGTGGGGTCGGAGGCGAGGAGGGCGAAGGCGTCCTCGCGGGCGGTCTCGATGAGGGCCGTATCGGACAGGAGGTCGGCCATGCGGAGGTCGGGGAGGCCGGCCTGGCGGGTGCCGATGAACTCGCCGGGGCCCCGCAGGCGGAGGTCGGCTTCGGCGACCTCGAAGCCATCGGCGGTGCGCTCCAGGAGGGCGAGGCGCTCCGAGGCCGGGTCATCGGGGCCGGCGGAAGTGATCAAGTAGCAGCTTCCGCGCTCGGCGCCGCGGCCGACGCGTCCGCGAAGCTGGTGGAGCTGCGCGAGGCCGAAGCGCTCGGCGTCCTCGACCACCATCACCGTCGCGGAAGGCACGTCCACGCCGACCTCGATGACGGTGGTGCAGACCAGCACGTCCAGCTCGCGCTTGCGGAACTGCTCCACCACGGCGGCGCCGATCTCCGGCCGAAGCCTCCCATGGAGCAGCCCGACCCGGACGCCTCCTACTGAGTCCCCGCTAGATATGGGAACAGTGGGGCGGGCATTCTTGCCCGCCAGAGGCCGTGGCGGGCAAGAATGCCCGCCCCACTGCTCCCCGGGCCGTGGCGGGCAAGAACGCCCGCCCCACTGTTCCCAAGTCCCTGCAGAGCGCAGTAACTCGCCTGCGGATAGCTCCTCGTAGCGCCGGCGGGCGGCGTCGGCCTGGAGGGACTCGGATTCCTCGATGAGCGGGCAGACGATGAAGGCCTGCTGCCCGGCGGCAACCGCGCGGAGGACGGCGGAGTAGGCGCGGTCGCGGTCGGGCTTGCGGAGGACCTTCGTGATCGGCGGGCGGCGCCCGGTCGGCAGCTCGTCAAGGACCGACACGTCGCAGTCGCCGTAGAGCACGAGGGCGAGCGTGCGGGGGATCGGCGTGGCGGTCATCACGAAGAGGTGCGGTCGGCCGCCCTTGGCCGCGAGGTCGGCGCGCTGCAGGACGCCGAAGCGGTGCTGCTCATCGACGACCGCAACCGCGAGGTCGGCGAAACGCGTCGTCTCCTGCACGAGGGCATGGGTGCCGACGACCAATGGAATGTCGCCTGCCGCCAGGCCCGCGCGGATGCGCTGCTTGTCTCGGGCGGGCAGGCTACCGGTCAGCAACACCGGGCGCACGTTCGCAGGGCGCAGCAGCGTCTCCAGCACGCGGCGGTGCTGCTCGGCGAGGATCTCGGTGGGGGCCATGAAGGCCGCCTGGCGGCCGCTCGTCACGGCGCAGAGCAAGGCAAACGCCGCGATGACCGTCTTCCCGGAGCCCACGTCGCCGTGGATCAGGCGCATCGCCGGGCGGTCCGAGCGCAGGTCGTCGGCGACGGCCCGCAGGACGCGGGACTGGGCGGTGGTGAGTGTGAACGGCAACTGGGCCTCGAAGGCGGCGAGGGCGGGCTCATCGACGGGCAGCGCCAGGCCGTGAGCGGAATCGTGGAGCAGCCGGCGGCGCATGGCGAGGAGGAGCTGGAGAATGAACAGCTCCTCGTAGGTCTCGCGGCGGCGAGCGCGCTCGGCCTCGCGTAGGGTCCGCGGGAAGTGGAGGGCGCGGCGGGCCTCGCTCGCGGGAATCAGCTCGCGGGCGGCGCGGATCGGCTCG